>NZ_JAPCIX010000005.1:0-290233 GCF_027707605.1 Aeromonas sp. QDB31
ATGCTGTGAGTGCCCACACAGATTGCTTGATTCAAATTGTTAAAGAGCGACGCAACAGTGTGTTGCTGCGGGAGTGGGATTCTACTCAACCGCTTTCTCGAGTCAAGCCTTATTTTCAAAGGCTTTTCGAGGTTATCGACTTGGTTGTGTGCGTTGCCGCTTGCCCTGTCGATGGAGGCGCATTATAGGGAGCTGGCTCGGATTGGCAAGGGTGATTTCGCATAAAATTCGCATTTCCAGCTCAACCGCTCACCAATCAACCAAGGTGGTGTTTTAATGCTCATGCAGGGTTCCGTATGCAGGCACTTTCTGCCCCTTGCTGGGTCAAGGGTGTCAGTAGATCAAGGTTGTATCGAATTGCCTTTCCCGAACGCCACAACCATGGTGATCGGGATCCGGCCTTCGGGTAACATAGCGCCCCTTTGCGATTCTCACACTCTTGGGCTTTGGAGAGTTTAATGCCTTTTGCACTTGGCCAGCGTTGGATTAGTGATACAGAGACGGATCTGGGGTTGGGGACTGTCGTTGCTGTTGAAGGACGCATGGTTACCCTGTTGTTTCCGGCTACCGGTGAAAACCGCATGTATGCCAAAGAAGAAGCGCCGGTCACCCGGGTCAGCTTCAATGTGGGCGATCAGATTGCCAGTCACGAGGACTGGACCATGATGGTCGAAGAAGTGCAGGAGAAAGACGGCCTGCTTACATATGTCGGTGTTCGCACCGACAATGATGAGCCCGTTGCCCTCAAGGAAGTGTTTCTCAACAACTTCATCAAATTCAACAAGCCGCAGGATCGCCTGTTTGCCGGTCAGATTGACCGGATGTCCCGCTTTACCCTGCGCTACGAGGCGTTGGTCAACCAGCACCAGCGTCGTCGCAACCCGACCCGCGGTCTGGCCGGTGGCAGGGTCAGCCTGATCCCGCACCAGCTCTATATTGCCCACGAAGTGGGTCACCGCTACGCCCCACGAGTATTGCTGGCCGATGAGGTGGGTCTGGGCAAGACCATAGAAGCGGGCATGATTATTCATCAGCAGCTGCTCTCCGGCCGCGCCCATCGGGTGCTGATCCTGCTGCCCGAGACTCTCCAGCACCAGTGGCTGGTCGAGATGCTACGCCGCTTCAACCTGCACTTCTCCCTGTTTGACGAGGAGCGCTGCATCGAGGCGTTCGCCGATGCGGAGAACCCCTTCGAGACCGAACAGCTGGTGATCTGCAGCCTCGACTTCCTGCGCAAGAAGCGTCGTCGCTTCGAACAGGTGCTGGAAGCCGAGTGGGATCTGCTGGTTGTCGACGAAGCACACCATCTGGAGTGGAGCGAAGATGCCCCCAGCCGCGCCTACGAAATGGTGGAAGCGCTGGCCGAACAGGTGCCGGGCGTGCTGCTGCTGACCGCCACCCCGGATCAGCTGGGCCACCAGAGCCACTTTGCCCGTCTGCGCCTGCTCGATCCTGAGCGTTTCTACGACTACGAGGCCTTCCTCGCCGAGGAGCAGGCCTATGGCCAGGTCGCCAGCGCCGCGCAAGAGCTGCTGGAAGGCGAGACCCTGAGCGATGAAGCCAGACAGATCCTCGCCAGCCAGCTGGAAGGGCTGGACTTGAGCGATGCTGCTGCCCGCCAACAAGCGGTCGCAACGCTGCTGGATCAGCACGGCACCGGCCGGGTGTTGTTCCGCAACAGCCGCGCCAATATTCAGGGCTTCCCCGAGCGTCACCTCAACGTCTACCCCATGCCACTGCCGGATCAGTACAAGACCGCCATCAAGGTGATGGGCATGATGGGTGGCAACGGCGGCGATCTGCAGACCCGCGCCCTGCGCTACCTCTATCCCGAGAAGATCTTCCAGCAGTTCGAAGGCGACAACGCCACCTGGACCCAGTTCGACCCGCGCGTTGACTGGTTGCTGGGACTGCTGCTTTCTGCCCGCCAGCAGAAGGTGCTGGTGATCTGCTCCGAAGCGGCCACCGCCATCGCACTGGAAGAGGCGCTGCGCACCCGTGAAGGGATCCGCGGTACCATGTTCCATGAAGGGATGTCCATCCTCGAGCGGGACAAGGCCTCTGCCTATTTTGCGCAAGAGGATGGTGGCGCCCAGGTGCTGCTCTGCTCCGAGATCGGTTCAGAAGGTCGCAACTTCCAGTTTGCCAGTCATCTGGTGCTGTTCGATCTGCCGCTCAACCCGGATCTGCTGGAACAGCGCATCGGTCGACTGGATCGTATCGGTCAGCAGAATACCGTCGAGATCCACGTTCCCTATCTGGAGGGCACCTCCCAGCGCGCCCTGCAGCTCTGGTATCACGATGGTCTGGACGCATTCGAGCAGACCTGCCCGACTGCTCGTCCGGTATTCGAAGCGGTGCGCGATGAACTGTTCGAGCTACTGGCCGCCAACACCGGCGATCAGGCGACCCTCGACGCCCTGCTGATCAAGACCCGCGAACTGCACGAGCCGCTCAAGGCCCGTTTGGAACAGGGTCGCGATCGCCTGCTGGAGATCCACTCCAGCGGTGGCGCCGCCGCCCAGCAGCTGGTCGACAAGCTGGCCGCCGAAGATGACGACACCGGCATGATCTCCTTCGCCCTCAAGATGTTCGACGAGATCGGCGTCAATCAGGACGACCGTGGCGAGAACGCGCTGGTGCTGACCCCCGGGGATCACATGCTGGTCTCCAGCTTCCCGGGCCTGCCGCAAGACGGCATGACCATCACCTTCGATCGCAACACCGCCCTGTCGCGGGATGACATGGCGCTGCTCTCCTGGGATCACCCCATGATGCGCGGCGGCATCGACCTGATCCTGGGCTCCGAGATCGGTGCTACCTCGGTTGCCCTGCTCAAGAACAAAGCGCTGCCCATCGGCTCCATCCTGCTGGAGCTGATCTTCGTTGCCGAGTCTGCGGCCCATCCCCAGCTCTACCGTTTCATGCCGCCGACACCGATCCGTCTGCTGATGGACAAGAACGGCCAGAATCTGGGTGAGAAAGTGGCGTTCGATGCCTTCAACCGCCAACTGACTCCGGTCAACCGCCACCTCGGCAGCAAGCTGGTCACCGCGTCGCAGCCGGTGATCCATGGTTTGATTGGCAAGGCTCAACCGATTGCCGAAGAGCTGAAAGCCGGGATTGTCGACAAGGCCCGTGCCCAGATGGCGCAGACCCTGCAGCAGGATCTGGATCGTCTGGAAGCGCTCAAGGCGGTCAACCCGAACGTGCGCGACAGCGAACTGGATTATCTGCGCAATCTGCAGGCAGAATTGCACCACCTGATCGATCAGACCCAACTCAAGCTGGATGCAATCCGCTTTATCGTGGTCACCCATAACTGATGGGGGCTTGCCCCCACCTTCTGATGCGAGACATTTATGTTTGAATACTCACCGCCTCTGGAACCCTGGCTCGATATCCTGTTCAAGGACAAGGATATCATGGTGGTCAACAAGCCCACTGGCCTGCTGAGCGTCCCCGGGCGCGGCCCCGAGAATGAAGACAGCGTCCTGCATCGGGTGAAGCAGCAGCACCCCAAGGCGGCGGCGGCCCATCGCCTCGACATGTCCACCACTGGCGTCATTGTCATTCCCCTCAATCCCAATTCCCATCGGGAGCTGAGTCGGCAATTCCGCGAGCGGGAGACCGAGAAGCACTACCTCGCCTGGGTATGGGGCGAGCCGGAGGCAGAGTCGGGTCAGGTTGACCTGCCGCTCTGCGTCGACTGGCCCAACCGGCCGAAACAGAAGGTGGACCACGAGGAGGGACGTCACGCCCTGACTCTGTGGCAGAAACTGAAGGTGGAGAACGGCAACAGCCTGATCAAGCTGACCCCGATTACCGGTCGCTCCCATCAGCTGCGCGTCCATATGCTGGAGCTGGGGCACCCGATCCTGGGTGACAACCTCTACGCCCATCCGGATGCGCTGGCGGCAGCCCCCCATCTCTACCTGCATGCGGCCAGCCTGACCATCAGCCACCCCCGCAGCGGCGAGCGGATGACCTTCGAGGCACCAGCCCCCTTCCCGCTCTGAGCGGAAGAGGCTCGCGCCAAATCGCAGAGATAAAAAAGCCCCCATCGCGAGATGGGGGCTTTTTCATTAGGGTCAGACGCGAATATCGATCTTGCTTCCCAGAGAAGCGCTGGCCGATGTCGGTGCTGCTGGAGCTGACTGAGCTGCTGTTGCCAGCAGTTTCAAAGCCGACTCGCCCTCCTGGGTCTGCTGTTTTTTGGCCAGGCTGGCCACCATCAGTGCAGAACCAAACGACGCATTTGCAGAACTAGAAATATCCATTGTGTACCTCCTGCCTAATCACTATCGGCCAGAGAATGGCAGACATGAGACCTATCGTTCAGAGCAGGTATGCCTTGTCCGGCGCACGCCGTGCGAGCCAACGTTCCTCCATCTCCAGCAGGGTCTGATAGGCCTTTGATGCCTGCTCCGGGCGGCTGAACAGATAGCCTTGTCCGTAGAGATGGATGTCGGTCAATGAACGCAGCACGTCGAGCTGGCCCTGGGTTTCTATCCCCTCGCATACCAGCTTCTTGCCCAGCATGGAACCCATGCGGCAGATGTTGGCCACCAGCTCGGCCGCCTCGATGGAGGTGTCTATGCCCTGGATGAAGGATCTGTCTATCTTCACCTTGCTCACGGGCAGCTTCTGCAGATAGCTGAGAGAGGAGTAACCGGTCCCGAAGTCATCTAGCGCCAGATGAACCCCTTGCTGACTGAGATCCTGCATCAACTGCAGCGAATTCTTCACCTCGCGCATGGTGGTGTCTTCCGTCACTTCCAGCACCAGGCAGGAGGCCGGAATGTGGTGTTCCATCAAGGCCTTGGCCACCAGCTTCAACAAGTTGCGCTGGTACATGCCAGGGGAGATGTTGACGCACATCTGCAGATCGACCAACCCCAGGTGTTGCCACTGGTGGAGCTGCTCGCACGCCGTGTTCAGTACCCAGCTGCCAAGCTTCTCGGCCAGCTGGAACTCTTCCGCCACCTGGATCACCTCGTTGGGAGGAATGAAGCCAAGCTCAGGATGACGCCATCTCAGCAGCGCCTCGACCGCCTCGCAGCGACCGCTCTCCAGGTTGACGATGGGTTGGTAGTAAAGCTCCAGGGCGTTGTGTTCAAGAGCCATCACCATGTCGGAAGCGAGGTGCTTGCGCCTGGTGGTTTCGTTGAGCAGGGAGCTGTCATAGATGACATAAGGGACATGGGTCTTGCGGCTGTGGAACAGCGCCTGCTCCGCCCGGCTCAGCAGCTCCTGGGTCTGGTTGCTGTCCGTGGGGAAGAAGGCGATACCTATGCCCACTTCCAGCCGGAAGGGATAGTTGTCGATGATGATGTCTTGTTTGATGGAGTGGAGCACTCTCGCCACCAGCTCCCTGACCTGACGCAGATCGCTGCTGTCCCGTTGCAGCATGGCGAGCTGATCGCCCCCCAGACGAGCTACCCACTCGCCGTTTTCACACAGGGCCCGCAGCCGCTTCGCCAGCTCCTGCAGCAGTATGTCCCCAGTGCTGTAGCCAAACTTGCTGTTGATGTCACGAAAGTCATTGATGTCGACCAGTACCAGGCCAAAGGGGGTATCACGGCTGACGTAAGACTCCATCTTCTCCAGCAAGGCCAATCGGTTGGCCAGGCCGGTCAGCGGATCGACCCGGGCCGTTCTGAAATGACGCCTGGCTTCACGCACCAGCAGACCGCTAAGCAGAATGACGGATATCACCAGGCCCAACACCATGAATAACAGCGCATCGCGCAGTTGGCCGAAGCGCTTGTCATTGCCCGAATAGACGTTGATGTTCTTCTGCATCATGGAGGCGAGAGAGTAGGAGAGCGGCTCCTGCAAGGGCGCAAGGGTCATCATGATCTGCTGGTAATCCGACATACCCGGCTTCAGCCTGGTCAGCTCCGGCTCCAGCTTGCGGATGTTGTTCTCGGTCAGCTGCACCAGCCGCAGCGTCTTCGGATTGTCCGACAGGCTCTTGCGTAGTTGCCCACTCAGCAGGATCGGCGTCCGGCTCCACAGGATGTCGTAACGCAGCAGCAGGGTTTCATGATCGATACCGCCGTAGTGGTAAATCTCGACGGCATTGAGAAAGCGCCCCAGCTCTAGCTGCAACTGCATCAATGCCCAGGAGACGTCATAGGTGTACTTCTCCATTACCCGGGTCGCATTTTGTATCTGCACCAGGCAATACAGCGTGCTACCCGTGAATAACAGAATGGATAGATAAAGAACGCCGAGTAAGGGCCAAGCCCTGGTCTTCGCTTTCACCCAGTACTCCCGTAAGCCACCGTCTTTACTGCTGAATATCGATCGCGCTCAGTTGCCAGATCATCATGTCGGTGAACTCGGATCGTTTGAGTTCAGGATGCTGATCCAGCGGCAAGATAAACCAAAGCGGCCCTTTGTCACGTACCCGCATGGTTACCCCATCATCTTGCCAGGCCAGAATGGGATCGTATTGCCTGACCTTATCCCAGTTGATCCGGATCTGGAAGCTGTTCAAGGCAGTGAGCGTGATGCTCTTGCCATTGGCCTTCACCGCCGTCAACACGTCCGCCAGTTTGGGCCCCACGTATTTGTGCGGTTTGTCCACCCAGGGATTGCTCGTCACTATCTCATGCTGTGGCAGGGCCTGGATCATGGCCATGTCGAAATCAACTTCACCATCAGCCGGGTTGGCGGGGTCCAGATTCCCTGTCACCTTGAGGATCACCGGCCCCTCGGGAGCGGCCAGAACCATGGTGGGAACGACAAGGGAAAACAGTAGCGGGATCAAACCTAATGTTCGCATACTCACCTCAGATCATTTCACTATCAACAGCTTCAGCTTAGTAGCACTAAAAAAAACGGCCCGCAAAAGCGAGCCGTTTGATGACTATGACGGAATTACATCATACCCATACCGCCCATGCCACCCATATCAGGCATGGCAGGGGTATCTTTCTTCGGCAGCTCGGAGATCATGCACTCTGTGGTGATCATCAGGCCAGCGATGGAAGAGGCGAACTGCAGGGCAGAACGGGTCACCTTGGTCGGATCCAGGATGCCCATGGCCAGCATGTCACCGTACTGCTCGGTGTAGGCGTTGTAGCCGAAGTTACCCTCACCGTTCTTCACGGCGTTGGCAATGACGGAGGCTTCTTCACCGGCGTTGATGACGATCTGACGCAGCGGCGCTTCCATGGCGCGCAGGGCGACCTTGATACCCACGTTCTGGTCTTCGTTGTCACCACGCAGGGAGGCCAGCTTGGCGGCCACGCGCACCAGCGCCACACCACCACCGGCAACCACGCCTTCTTCTACTGCAGCGCGAGTGGCGTGCAGGGCATCGTCAACACGGGCTTTCTTCTCTTTCATCTCGACTTCGGTGGCAGCGCCAACCTTGATGACAGCAACACCGCCGGCCAGCTTGGCCACGCGCTCTTGCAGCTTCTCACGGTCATAATCGGAAGAGGTATCTTCGATCTGCTGACGGATCTGAGCCACGCGGCTCTCAATCAGGGCTGCATCACCCACGCCATCGATGATGGTGGTGTTCTCTTTGGTGATGACGATGCGCTTGGCACGGCCCAGATCTTCCAGGGTCGCTTTTTCCAGCTCCATGCCCACCTCTTCGGAGATCACGGTACCACCGGTCAGGATGGCGATATCCTGCAGCATGGCCTTGCGACGGTCGCCGAAGCCCGGCGCCTTGACGGCGGCGACTTTCACGATGCCGCGCATGGTGTTGACCACCAGGGTAGCCAGCGCTTCACCTTCCACGTCTTCGGCCACGATGATCAGCGGTTTGCCCGCCTTGGCCACGCCTTCCAGCACCGGCAGCATTTCACGGATGTTGGAGACTTTCTTGTCCACCAGCAGGATGAAGGGATCATCCAGCTCGACGGAGCCGGTTTCCGGCTTGTTGATGAAGTAGGGGGAGAGGTAGCCACGGTCGAACTGCATGCCTTCTACCACAGCCAGCTCGTCTTCCAGACCCTGACCGTCTTCCACGGTGATCACGCCGTCACGGCCGACCTTGTCCATGGCTTCGGCGATCAGTGCACCCACTTTCTCGTCGGAGTTGGCGGAGATGGTACCGACCTGAGCGATGGCGTTGTTGTCGGCGCAGGGCTGGGACAGGGCCTGCAGCTCGGCGACGGCAGCCACAACGGCCTTGTCGATACCGCGCTTCAGATCCATGGGGTTCATGCCGGCGGCAACGGCCTTCAGGCCTTCGTTGACGATGGCTTGCGCCAGTACGGTAGCAGTGGTGGTACCGTCACCGGCGGCGTCGTTGGCCTTGGAAGCAACTTCCTTGACCATCTGGGCGCCCATGTTCTGGAACTTGTCTTCCAGCTCGATCTCGCGGGCAACGGAGACGCCATCCTTGGTGATGGTCGGGGCACCGAAGGACTTGTCCAGTACCACGTTGCGGCCTTTCGGGCCCAGGGTCACCTTGACGGCGTCGGCCAGGATGTTGACGCCTTCCAGCATTTTGATGCGGGCTTCGTTGCCAAACTTAACTTCTTTAGCTGCCATGTTCTTCAGTCCTTAAATCAATTCGGGAAAAAGGGGGGGAGGTGATTACTCTTCGACAATCGCCAGGATGTCGGTCTCGGACAGGATCAACACGTCCTGGCCATCCAGCTTCTCGGTCTTCACGCCGTAGCCTTCGTTGAAGATCACCTTGTCACCCACCTTGACGGCGAGGGCTTTGACATCGCCATTGTCCAGAATTCGGCCAGTCCCCACGGCAAGAACTTCACCACGGGTGGACTTCTGGGCCGCAGTGCCAGTCAAGACGATGCCGCCAGCGGATTTGGCTTCAGCTTCGATGCGCTTGATGATGACGCGGTCGTGCAGTGGACGAATTTTCATCGATAACTCTCCCAAAATGAGTCTCTGTGTTGCTTGAGGAATGGCCGCAGTCGGCCAAATTTGTTATGCCCCTGATCTGGGGCAATTTGGGTAGCCCTTCAAGGGCAAATACAAAAAAAATATTTTCACGTACTATGAGTATCTTTGATGGATCACCCACCCCCAATCAGGAAGGCGGATGGACGCGGCCAGCATTTCGGCCCAGAGCACATAGAGACCCTGCATTGAGCCGACCCAACCCCATGCTGACCGCCCCCATGACGCCAATGCTGCTGCGCATGACGGGGCCCATGATCCTCGGCATCGTTGCCATCCTCGCCTTCAACCTGGTCGATACCTTCTTCATCGGCATGCTGGGCACGGAAGCGCTCGCCGCCATCAGCTTCACCTTCCCGGTCACCTTCGTGGTCACTTCCCTCACCATGGGGCTGGGAGCTGGACTGTGCGCCCTGCTGGGCCATGCCTTGGGCCAGGGCCGTCACGACGAGGCCGCCCGCATCACCACCGACTGCCTATTCCTTGCCGTCATCCTGGTGACCCTGCTCGCTGGGCTGGGGACGCTGACCATAGAACCCCTCTTTACCTTGCTGGGCGCCAGCGCCGAGCTCATTTCGCTGATCCACGACTACATGCTGATCTGGTATCTGACCGTACCCATGCTGGTCATTCCCATGGTCGGCAATGCCGCCATCCGGACCACGGGGGATACCAAGACCCCCAGCCTGGTGATGGGGGTGGCAGGTCTGGTCAACGGGGTGCTGGATCCCCTGCTCATCTTCGGGCCCGGCCCTTTCCCCGAATGGGGCATTCGCGGCGCCGCCATCGCCACCTCCCTCTCCTGGTTGATGGCCATGCTGGTCAGCCTGCACATACTGCGCAAGCGGGAAGGGCTTCTGCTGTGGCAGCTATCCCCCCGTTCACGACTGCTGGCTCACTGGCGCGCCCTGCTGCAGGTGGCCGTGCCCGCCTCCTTTACCAACATGCTCAACCCGCTGGCCAACGCCGTGCTGATGGTCATCTTCGCCGGTCTGGGTACCGAGGTGGTGGCCGCCTACGGAGCCGCCTCCAGGGTAGAGGCGCTGCTGCTGATCGTGATGATGGCGCTCTCTTCCGTGCTGGCCCCCTTCGTCTCGCAGAACTGCGGGGCGGGCAATCCGGCGAGGGCCAGGGCCGCGTTGTTGTTCTGCATGCGGTTCGCCCTGCTGTTCCAGCTCGCCATCTACGGCATCGTCTGGCTGCTGGCGCCGCTCATCGCCAACCTGTTCAGCGATCACCCTCAGGTCGTTCGGCTGATCGTGCTTTACCTGCATCTGGTGCCCATCGGCTACGGTTTTCAGGGCATGGTGATGTTGCTGGCTTCGGCACTCAACGGCGTCAGGGCCTCGACGGTGTCATTCGTCTTCAACGGCATGCGGCTGTTTGTCTTCTTGCTGCCAGGGGCCTGGCTGGGGGCAAAACTGGGGGGAGAGCAGGGGATCTATCTGGGGATATTGCTGGCAAACCTGGCGGCGGGGCTGCTGGCCTGGGGCTATGCCCACCGCAGGTTTGAGAGGCTCTGCCATCAGGTCAACCCCTGACGGCAAGGGCCTCGGGATGGCGGCCGATTCCGTTCACTCACTCTTTGCGTTCAAATTCCCCTTCAATCGTGGTTCCACCACGCTTGGCCTGATCCGGCTGCCCCTCGCCAGGGTGCGCCCCGAACGGCGGTTGCTGTGCCTGGAAGCCACCCATCTGCATCCTGAACTGGCTGCTGCCCACCAGCTTGTCGGCCAGCTTGTTGCGCAGCCAGGGCTGCAGCAGCAGGATGCCGAAGAAGTCGGTCACGAAGCCCGGAATGATCAGCAGCAGACCGGCCAGCGCCAGCAGCATGCCCCCCATCACCTCGCGGCCCGGCATCTCGCCCTGCTGCATCTTCTGCTGGGCGCTGAACAGGGTCTTGATCCCCTCGCTGCGCACCAGGGAAGAGCCCAGCACCGCGGTCAGTACCAGCAGGCCCACGGTCGGCAAGGCACCGATCACCGAGCCCACCTCTATCATCACGGTGAGCTCCAGCAATACCAGGCCAACCAACAACAGTAACAACTTGCCCATAGCAACCTCAGTGCGGTGAATAAATGAACCTGCAATCACACAGTCAGCGGAGTATGGCCCATACCAACTCGCCATCACGCAGGTCTCTTGTCAGTAAAATGGGGAGTCATACCGGTTTTTCAAGTCTGCGACGCCAGACACCTCGGGATCGGAAGAAATATTTGGTCGCCCAACTGTGATTGAAGTGATTGTTCTGTCAAAGTTAATCGCTCAATTGCAATATCTGTTTAATGACCACAAGATATTTGAGGTTGCCTCAAATTTAGTGATCCAAGTCTAATATCAGATACCCCAATTGAGGTAAGATCTATTCCAGTCATTGCACAGGGAACCACGGGTTCCCCACTGCCCCACCCGATGTGTGGTGCTTCAGGATGAAATGTGCGTAAGGATGTCGCGGCCACTCGGTGAGGATCGTTTCCATTTATCTGATTTCTGAGGCATTACAATGAGCGACATCAAGAACGTCCGCATTGAAGAAGACCTGCTGGGCACCAAAGAAGTTTCCAACGATCTCTATTACGGTGTGCATACCCTGCGCGCCGTCGAGAACTTCAAGATCAGCACTCAGAAGATTTCTGACGTTCCCGAATTTGTCCGTGGCATGGTGCTGACCAAGAAGGCCGCCGCACTGGCCAACGGTGAGCTCGGCACCATACGTCCCGAAATTGCTGACAAGATCATCGAAGCCTGTGATCTGATGCTGAATACCGGCAAATGCTTCGACCAGTTCCCGGTCGATGTCTATCAGGGCGGCGCCGGTACCTCCGTCAACATGAACACCAACGAAGTGCTGGCCAACATCGCCTTGGAAATCATGGGTCTGGAGAAGGGACGTTACGACGTCATCAACCCGAACGACCACGTCAACAAGTGCCAGTCCACCAATGACGCCTACCCCACCGGTTTCCGCGTCGCCGTGGTCAACAGCACCGACACCACCCTGTATGCCCTGGAAGCGCTGATCGCAGCCTTCGATACCAAGGCCCAGGAATTCAAGAGCATCCTGAAGATGGGCCGTACCCAGTTGCAAGATGCTGTCCCCATGACCCTGGGTCAGGAGTTCCATGCCTTCGCCGTGACCCTGCGCGAAGAGATCAAGTCCATCAAGCGTTGCCAGGAGCTGCTGCTGGAAGTGAACCTGGGTGCCACCGCCATCGGGACCGGTCTGAACACCCCGCCCGAGTACTCCGCCCTGGCCATCAAGCGGCTGGCCGAGATCACCGGTCGCGCCTATGTGCCGGCAGAGGATCTCATCGAAGCGACCTCCGACTGCGGTGCCTATGTGATGCTGCACGGTGCCATCAAGCGTCTGGCCATGAAGCTGTCCAAGATCTGCAACGACCTGCGTCTGCTCTCCTCCGGTCCGCGCACTGCCCTGAAGGAAATCAACCTGCCGGAAATGCAGGCGGGCTCCTCCATCATGCCGGCCAAGGTCAACCCGGTCATTCCGGAAGTGGTCAACCAGTCCTGCTTCAAGGTGTTCGGCAATGACGTCACCATCACCTTCGCCGCCGAAGCCGGTCAGCTGCAGCTGAACGTCATGGAGCCGGTGATTGGTCAGGCCATGTTCGAATCCCTGAGCCTGATGGAAAAAGCTTGCATCTCCCTGCGCGAGAAGTGTGTGGAAGGCATCACCGCCAACCCGGACATCTGCATGAACCACGTGCTGAACTCCATCGGCATCGTGACCTACCTGAACCCCTTCATCGGTCACCACGAGGGTGACATCGTCGGCAAGATCTGTGCCCAGACCGGCAAGAATGTCCGCGAAGTCGTGCTTGAGCGCGGCCTGCTGACCGCCGAACAGCTGGACGAGATCCTCTCCATCGAGAACCTGATGAACCCGCAATACAAGGCCAAGCGTTACACCCGCGAAGCCACCGTATAAGCGAGCAGATGGGCCGGGTTCATCCCGGCCCATTAAAGTCAATTCCCGAGCGACCTCCTGCAAGTCCCATCGGGAATTGGCTTTTCAGCCCAATAAAACCTAAAAAAACTGGAAAATGGAGTGTTCGCTATGATTGGAATCGAGTTACTTGTGGTGCTCGCCGCTATCTATCTGGGAGCCCGGATAGGCAGCATAGGTATCGGCTTCGCCGGTGGTCTGGGGGTATTGGTGCTGACCTGGGGGCTGGGCATGCCCATCCCGAGCGATCAGTTGGTCACCTACCTCCCCTGGGACGTGATCATGATCATCGCGTCCGTCATCTGCGCCATCGCCTGCATGCAGCTCGCCGGCGGGATGGACTATCTGGTGCACTTGGCCGAGAAGGCACTGCGCAAGAATCCCAAGCACATCACCTTCGCCGCCCCGGTCGTCACCTACCTGATGACCATGCTGGCCGGTACCGGTCACACCGCCTTCTCCACCCTGCCGGTGATCGCCGAAGTGGCCAAGGAGCAAGGCATCCGCCCGTCCCGTCCGCTTTCCATCGCGGTCGTTGCCTCCCAGATCGCCATCACCGCCTCCCCCATCTCGGCGGCCGTAGTTGCCTTCTCCGGCATGCTGGAGCCGCTGGGCGTTGACTACCTGACCCTGCTGGCCATCTGCATCCCGTCCAGCTTCATCGCCTGCCTGCTGGGGGCCTTCGTGGCCAACATGCTGGGCAAGCCGCTGGAGCAGGATGAAGTCTATCTGGAGCGCAAGGCCAAGGGCCTGATCAAGCTGCGCGGCACCAGCAAGGTGGAGCTCAAGCCCTATGCCAAGCTCTCCGTCGGCATCTTCATCGTCGCCATCGTCGCGGTCATGGCCTATGCCACTGCCATCTCAGGCAACGTGGGCCTGATCGCCAGCCCGCCCATCCCCCGCGATGGCGCCATCATGGGCATCATGCTCTCCGCCGCCACCCTGATGGTGCTGTTCTGCAAGCTGGATGCCGCCCAGATCACCAACATGCCGACCTTCAAGTCCGGCATGTCGGCCTGTATCTGCGTGCTGGGCGTGGCCTGGCTCGGCAACGTCTTCGTGAAAGGCAATATGGTCGAGATCCAGGCGTTCGCCGGTGATCTGCTGAGCCAGTACAGCTGGCTGCTGGCCGTGGTGCTGTTCTTCTCCTCCATGCTGCTTTACTCCCAGGGCGCCACCACCAAGGCCCTGATGCCGGCTGCGCTGGCACTGGGTGTCAGCCCGCTGGCGGCCATCGCTTCCTTCGCCGCCGTGAGCGCCCTGTTCGTGCTGCCGACCTACCCGACCCTGCTGGCGGCGGTCGAGATGGACGACACCGGCTCTACCCGGATTGGCAAGGCGGTGTTCAACCACCCCTTCTTCATCCCGGGCGTGGCCACCATCGCCATGGCAGTGGCACTGGGCTTCTTCTTCGGCGGTCTCATCCTCTGATAGCGGTACCCTCCTTTGCAAAACGGCCCTCCGGGGCCGTTTTTTTATGCCCGCTGCGTGCAGGATCCCACCTCTACGCCCATAAAAAAGCCGCTCAAGGGAGCGGCTCTCGTCACTGTGATGGCACCCTCAGGCGGTGGTCTGCCGGGTCCCGAAATAATCGGCGAGGAAGTCGTCGAAGGAGAGGCTGTCACTGCGCTCCCGCTCCCGCTGCTTGGCCAGGGAGTCCCGTGCCTCGCCGGCGAAGTAGGCCTCATCCCAGTACTGCAGCTCACCGCTCAGCATCTCTTCCCGGTAACGGCTCGCCAGGGCATCGCCGAAGCAGCCGTTGTCCTGGCCGCTTTCCAGCAACTGCTTGAGCAGGCGGGCGGAATAGGTCAGCTCGGGATTGAGCAGCTTCTCGCGGTGCATGGCCAGCGTCTCGCGGTAGCGGTTGCGGCCGCAGCAGCGATCCAGCAGCCCGGCGACCTGGTCCAGCTCGTCGAACAGCTGGAGCCCGAACTCCTTGAGGCCGATGGCAACACCCTGTTCATCTTCCAACTCCAAACCAGGACGGCGCCCTTCCAGCACCACCTTGTTCTGGTTGCGGCGGTTACGGGCAATCTCCTCCTCGGTCAGCAGCGGGGAGGGTCGCAGCAGGCACCAGACCAGGAACAGATCGAAGAAGCGGATCTGATCCACCTCGATGCCGAACGGGGTGAAGGGGTTCACGTCCACGGTGCGCAGCTCGATGTATTCGATGCCGCGCTGCTCCAGCGCATCCGAGGGCTTCTCGCCGCTGCGAGGGGTGCGCTTGGGCCGGATAGGGGCGTACAGCTCGTTTTCCAGCTGCAGCACGTTGTCGTTGAGCTGGCGATACTCGCCGTTCACCTTGACCCCAATCTTGGCAAACTCGGGATCATGGGTGTTGATGGCGCGGCGCAGGCTGCTCACGTAGGCCGGCAGGTTGTCATGGCTGATCTTGAGCCCCGCCTGGGCGCTGTTGGTGTAACCGAGATCGGACAGCCGCAGGGCGGTGGCATAGGGCAGATAGAGGGTCCCCTTGCCGGTCTTCTGGAATGGCAGGCTGCTCTTGCGCCCCTTGAGGAAGGAGTCGCAGATGGCCGGGGAGGCGCCGAACAGATAGGGCACCAGCCAGCCGAAGCGGTAGACGTTGCGAATAAGCCCCATGTACTTGTCGGAGATGAAGCGCTGGCTGCAGCACCCCTCTCCCACCAGATCCTGCCACTCGCACCAGAAGCTGTCCGGCATGGAGAAGTTGAAGTGCACCCCGGCGATCACCTGCATCAGGCTGCCATAGCGGTTCTTCAAGCCTTGGCGATAGAGGGTCTTCATGCGCCCGATGTTGGAGCTGCCGTACTGGGCCAGCCGGATGCTCTCCTCGTCGCCGACGAAGCAGGGCATGGAGAGCGGCCAGATCCGCTCATCCCCCAGGTGGTGAATGGCGTGACGGTGGATGTCGCCAAGCTGCTCGATCAGGCTCTCGATGGAGTCGGTCGCCGGGGTGATGAACTCCAGCAGGCTCTCGGAGTAGTCGGTGGTGATGTTGGCATGGGTCAGCGCCGACCCCAGGCCTCTGGGGTGATCGGTCTGGGCCAGGGTCCCTTCGGGGGTGATGCGCAGACATTCACGCTCGATCCCGCGCCGGATCCCCTTGAGGGCGGTCACCCGTTCCGGGGTTCCCAGCGCGGTCAGCAACTCGGTGAGCGACAAGCTAGTAGTAGTCATATTCACGGCTCATGTATGGCCGCCCCACCTGGGGCGGCGCTCATTTTTATGCAACGCCCCTCAAGGCAATTGCAGTGGATAGATGGGAAGATGAAGCTCGCTCAAGGGTTTTTCAAGCTTTTGCTTGTCCCCCACCACCACAATCACCATGTCGGCCGGGTCCAGCCAACGGGCCGCACTGGCTTTTAGCGTCTCGGGTGACACCGTTTTGATCAGCTGATTCTGGGCCTGCACATAGTCCGGCTTCAGGTCATACATGATCATCTGCAGCAGGAAGCCCGCCTTCTGGCCCAGGGTCTCGTAGGAGAGCGCATCCTGCTGGGAGACGGCGCTGCGCATGTAGGCCAGCTCCACCGGGGTGGGCCCGCTCGCACGGTAGCCGTCCATCTCCTTGAGGAACTGACGGATGGCATCCGCGGTGGCGTCGATGCGCACGTTGGCGCCGGTGGCGAAGATGCCGGCCTCGCGGTTCGCCTGGAAGCCCGAGCTGGCGCCATAGGTGTAGCCCTTGTCTTCCCGCAGGTTGAGGTTGATGCGGCTGTTGAAGTTGCCCCCCAGGTTGAAGTTCATCAGGTTGGCGACGAAGTACTCCCCCGTGGTGTCAAACGGCATGGCACGGCGACCGATGCGGATCACCGACTGGGGCGTCCCCGGCTTGTCCACCAGGTAGATGCCCGCCTTGGCCTGCTCCCCCTTGAGCTTGAGATCCCCCAGGGTCGGGGCCGCCCCCTGCCACTCGGTGAGGAAGCCCAACTGCTGTTCCACCTGCTGCTGGGTCACGTCCCCGGTCACCACCACCTTGGCATTGGTCGGGTTGTAGTAGGCATGATAGAAGCGCTTCACGTCCGCCAGGGTCAGCTTCTCGACGTCGGTCAGCACCCCGTCGGTCGGCTGGCCGAGGCGATTCTGCTTGCCGTACACCAACTCCCGGAACGCCTGCCCCGCCAGCCACTCGGGCTGCTGTTCGCTCTGTTTCATCCCTTGCAGCGTCTGAGCCTTGAGCCGCTCGAAGTCCGCCTCCCGCAGACCGGGTTGCAGCAACACCTCGCGCACCAGTGCCAGCGTCTGGGGCAGCTTGTCGGTCAGGCTGCTGATGGTGATGAGATTGTTGTACTGGGCGGTCGAGACGCTGATGCTGGCGCCGAGCTTTTGCAACTCGTCGCTGAGCTCGGCCTCGGAGAGGCGCGCCGTTCCCTGCCCCAGCATGGCGGCGGTGAGGCTGGCCAGCCCCAGCTCGCCCTTGCCCTCGGCCCGGATGCCCCCCGGCAGGGCGATCATGATGGAGACGGCCGGGATCTCGTCACTTCGGGTACCGATGATCTCGATGCCCTTGTCCAGCTTGCCATGCCAGATGGCGGGCACCTTGACGCTGACCGCCTCTGCCGTCTTGGGCTGCACGCTGCGATCGAAGCTGTCCTTGATCGATTGCTGGACCAGCGGCTCCCCATGCTGGCTGTAATCCGGCAGCTCGCGCTTGGCCGGGGTGAAGTTCGGTGTGCCCGCCTGCCACTGGGTCTTGCCCTTGGGCACCACGCTCAGCACCACGGAGTGCCTGTTCGCGATGAACTTGTCGTAGGCTGCCTTGACCTGCTGGGCATTCACCTGGCTGATGGCATCCAGGTTCTTGAACACATAGTTGGGATCCCGGGTTAGCACCTGACCCATGGCGAGCTGGCTCACCTTGCCCTCGATGCTGTCCAGCCCCCAGATGGCGGAGGCACGGTAGCTGCTGATGGCCTTCTCCAGATCCGCGGGCTTGATGCCGCGTTGGGCAAATTCGCCGATCACCTTGTCCACCTCCCCCTTGAGGGTCTTGAGGCTGCCATCCACCGCCGGGTTCGGATAGGCATAGACCGCCAGGGTACAGGCCAGCTCTTCGCAGGAGTGGGAGGCCCCCACCTCGATGGCCTTGCCGGTCTTGACCAGGGACTGATAGAGCATGGAGCTGGCGGAGCCACCGAGCACGTCGGCAAAGATGTCCAGCGCCGGCTCCTGCGGATCGCCAAGGGACACGGTCGGGTAGCTGATATAGAGCAGCGGCAGGTGCACCTTGTCTTCCAGCGTCACATAACGGGTCTCGGGCAGGATCGCAGGTTTCGGCGTCGGCTCGGCCACCTCGGGGCCACGGGGGATGGGGCCGAAGTACTGCTCAATCCAGGCCAGCGCCTGCTTGGTGTCGAAGTCGCCCCCCAGGGTCAGCGTGGCGTTGTTCGGGCCATACCAGCGCAGGAAGAACTGCTTGAGGTCGTTCACATCGACCCTGTCCAGATCCTCCACATAGCCGATGGGCTGCCAGGAGTAGGGGTGGGTGCGTGGATAGAGCGCCTCCCCCACCTTCTCGCTGAGCAGGCCGTAGGGCTGGTTGTCGATGCGCTGGGCCCGCTCGTTCTTGACGGTGGCGCGCTGGATCTCGAACTTCTTCTGGCTCACCGCATCGAGCAGGAAACCCATGCGATCCGCTTCCAGCCAGAGCACCTTCTCCAGCTGGTTGGCCGGTACCGTCTCGAAATAGTTGGTCCTGTCCTTGTTGGTGGTGCCGTTCATCTCGCCACCGGCCTCATTGATGATCCGCATGTGCTCCTGATCGCCCACGTGTTTGGAGCCCTGGAACATCATGTGCTCGAAGAAGTGGGCAAAACCCGACTTGCCGACCGTCTCCCGCGACGACCCCACGTGATAGGTGACATCCAGGTGTACCAGGGGATCGGATTTGTCCGGCGCCAGGATCACGGTCAGGCCATTGTCCAGCCTGTACATCTGATAGGGAATGCCAAGCTTGCCTTCCTGCCTGACCTGCTCGGACACCAGGATGGGCGCTGCCAGCACGGGCAGGGAAAGTCCCAGGAGAATGCTTAATGGAATGAGTTTGTTCACGGTTACCTCGTGAGTGACAAAAATGGGCTAGAAGATCTGGCTGGCCAGCAGAAACACCAGGGCATAACGAAGCAATTTGCCGAGCCCGATCAGGATGAGAGAGCGCCAGAAGGAGAGGCGAAGCCAACCGGCCAGCAGGCAGAGGCCATCGCCGATCACTGGCGTCCAGGCGAGCAGCAGGCACCAGTGACCATGCTGTTTGAGCCAGGCGAGCGCCTTTTGTTCCCCACGGCCTTGAAAATCTTCCGGTTTTTTCTTGTGTGTGGCGAGCCGGCCGAGCCACCAGGTGGTCATGGAGCCCAGGGTGTTGCCCAGCGTCGCCCACAGCAGCAGGCTGGCCATGCTCCACTCTCCCCGGGTAGCCATGGCCCCCAGCAGCACTTCCGAGCTGCCGGGCAGCAGGGTGGCGGAGGTGAAGGCGCTCAGAAACAGCCAACCCAGCCCCATCTCGACAATGTCGTTCATCCGGGCTGGCTGTCGGCGGCAGGCATGCGCAGCAGCAGCTTGCCCCGCACATGACCGCCCTCGATGGCGCCATGGGCCAGTGCCCCTTCCGCCAGGGGGAACTCACCGGAGAGGGTGATATGCACATCTCCCTGACGCAGCAGCATCAGCACCTGGGTCAGCTGTTTTTGATCGGGGTGGACCAGCATGCCGAGCACCTCTATGCCCGCCTCGGCCCCCGCCTCCTTGATCTGCTGGGCCGTGATGGTGGGTACAGTCACCAGGCGGCCACCCGGTTTGACGCAGGCCAGCGCCGCCTTGCCGCTCTCGCCCCCCATCAGATCCAGCACCAGATCGACCTGACCCACCTGGGCAACCCAGTCTGCATCATGGTAATCCACCATCTGGCTGGCCCCCAGCCCGTGCAGGAAGCTGTGGTTGTCGCGACTCGCCGTCACAACGACCTCGGCGCCATAAGCGCTGGCAAACTGCACCGCCAGATGGCCCACACCGCCGGCACCGGCCAGGATCAGCACGCGCTGCCCCCCCTTGAGGGCACCGTGTTCGAACAGCCCCTGCCAGGCGGTGAGGCCCGCCAGCGGCAGCGCAGCCCCCTGCTTGAGACTGACCCCGTCGAGCCTGACCAGCTCGTCCTCGCGTACCACCACAGATTCCGCATAGCCACCGGCCGTCAGGGGAAAGCCCACCATGCCGCACACCGCATCCCCTTCCACCAGAGTGGCGACATGGGGGCCGACCTTCTCCACCACGCCGGAGACGTCATAGCCCGGGGTCCAGGGCAGCTTGTCCTTGTTCTGGGCCGCCGCCCAGCCGAGGCCGGCCCGGGTCTTGGCATCGATGGGGTTGACCCCCGCAAAACAGATGCGTACCCGGACCTCCCCCTCGGCGGGCACCTTGTCCAGGGAGGGGTTGAGCCGAAGTACCGAGGGGTCGCCGAATGCGGTAATCTGTAGCTGCGTCATTGCACAATCCATCCTGTTGATTGATCAAGGGTCAACAGAATAACAGCGAGGGCACCATGGCTCGAATGTTTCTTATTCCTCTGTTGCTGGCCCTGGGGTGGTGGGCGTTTCTGCTCTACTTCCGCATTCCGCTCAAGCAGGGTGCCAAGGGGTTTTACTGGATCATAGGCATAGGCGGCGGCCTCGCCGCCTTCTTCAGCCTGATGATGGTGCTCACCCACTGACGCCGCCTGCGGCAACAAAAAGGCCACCCTGAGGTGGCCCGGATCTCAACCCGCCTGCGCACTGAGGTGGTAGTGGCGGTTGCTGCCCTGCCCCAGCACACCCTCGGCCATCAGATGCTGGAATACCCTGTCCACCTCTTCCAGCGACAGGGAGAGGGCCTCGGCCACCTTGCGCTTGCTGCACTTGAGCTCGCCGCTCTCCAGCGCGCTGCGCACCTGGGCCACCACGGCCGGTGCGGGCTCGGGTCTGCTCACCACCATGGGCGCGGCGACAGCTGACTCGACCTGGCGAACCTCGGCTTCTTCCCGCGCCCGTTGCCACTGCCATTGACGGCGGAAGCGGTTCTCCTCGCCGATCAGGCTGACGAAAAAGGCACCGAACGCATCCAGCAACACCGAGAGGAAGCAGACCAGCAGGAACTGTACCTGGCTGATGCTCATGCCCACCCCGTCCGCCAGGCTGCTCATCAACCCCAGCATGGAGGACTGCTCATTGACAGGCTTGGCGTCGCGCTCCTGGCGCAGCTCATCCTGCTTCAGCCTGAGCTTGGTGTTGGCCTGCTGCAGCCCGCTCACGCCGCTGGAGATCCGCGCCATCTCAATGTACTTGCGCGCCGCCTCCTCGTTGAGCTGGATCTGCCGCTCTATGCTGGCAATCTGCTCGTCGAAGCGGGCGATCTCCCGCTCGTGGCGCGCCTGCTGGCTCAGGATGGTGTTGGTGGCGCTGTTGATGCCGCCAATGCTGCCACCGATGGAGATGGCAGCCAGCACGCTGTAAAACAGCAGCGACCAGAAGGCACCGCCGAGATCCCGCCGTGCCTTGCACTCGCCATATTCATACCAGACATAGAACTTGCCCAGTTCGAAGATGATGGCCAGACCGCCAAACAACCACTTCATCAGGGGGTTGTCGTCGATGGAGAGAAACAGCAGCAGGGAGAAGACGATGGAGGCCAGAATGGCCAGCCCGGTAAAACTGTACACCGTGGTCAGTGCAAACCAGCCCTTGGGATAGCGCAATGCGGCGGGAGCCTGTGTGGTCATGATGAAGAGGGTATGCCGTGCAGGAAAAGTTGGCTGCCGATTATAGTCACCGGGCGGTCGGAGAGAAGGGCAAATACCTGAATTCCTTCATATGGATAACCAGCTGTCCATAGTGCGACCAAAACGGACGAATCGGCAGCAGAAAACCGCTACAATCGACCTCAGACTTGAAGGGAGTATTTCGTTGTGCCTGGGTTCAGCCCGGCGCGCTACACTGACTCCCTATTGCCATTATCCGAGGACATCATGAACAGAACGACTACGCTGCTGCTCTCCCTGCTTCTGGTTGCCGGCACCTCCATCTCATCGGTCCAGGCTCAGGAGCAGGGGAATAACGCTTTCTCCGTTGACGAGCTCACCTTCAATCTGGACTGGAATGACACGCAATTTGACTGGTCGCAGACAAGTTGTCTCGATCTGGGGGTCGGTGAGGATGCCTCTGCCGATTGCAAGGGCGTCAAGCTCAACCTGGATGATGAGACGCCCCGCAACCAACCCCCCAGCACCAACCAGATCCCGACCAGCCCGGAACAGTGACTAGTCACGACAGGAGCCTCTCTGATATGACACATCCCAAGCGCAATACCATGATCAACCGCACCGCTCTGCTGCTCTCTCTGTTCATTGCCCACGGCGTCGCCTTTGCTGCGCCTCCTTCCAAGAACAACGACGACATCA
Organism: Aeromonas sp. QDB31; assembly: GCF_027707605.1. Lineage (NCBI taxonomy): Bacteria > Pseudomonadati > Pseudomonadota > Gammaproteobacteria > Aeromonadales > Aeromonadaceae > Aeromonas > Aeromonas sp. QDB31. The sequence continues at coordinate 22,269 of NZ_JAPCIX010000005.1, forward strand.
AGATCTCCACCGATCGGGGCCAAATCAGCCTGGATTGGGACGACAAGGAGTACGACTGGTGGCAGAACAACTGCCTGAATATCAGCACCCGCAGCAGCAGTATCAAACTCAACTGTGACAACATGGATGGCAAGTATCGCGACCACTACAACCGTAGCATCCACAGCGGCAACAACCCGGGCAAGGGCCACGACAAGAACGACTGGGACAGCAACGACAACGCGAAGTACAAAGAAAAAGGCAACGGGAAAGGCAAAAACAAGTGATGGTTCAGGGGCTCCGGCCCCTGAATGCGTTCGCGCTGACAATGGCCAACTTATTGCCAAAGTTCAGAACTCATGAAACTCCGTGACTGTTGACTTCCCCCCATCAAGACTCGATAGCCCCCCTCCATGGTCTTGGCAAAAAGTTGAATCATGTCATTTTACGAACGTTCACCACCCATTCCTCACCAGATCAATCACCATAGTGCCAAGGTGTTGTTCCGCCCCGGTTAAGGCTGGCGGCGATAGACTGCCTCTCCTCCAGCCGTCATCGAGGCCATCATGCGCAACCCCATTTCCCACCTGCTCGCCCGGTTACTGAACAGCGGCGCAGCATTTGAAGCCCCTCTTGCCCGGCGCAGCCCCGCCCAAGATGCTGGCTCCCATCAGGAAGAACAGGGAGCGGGAAGGCAGCCACTTGGCGATATTCCCCGCACCGAGGGCTCTTGCAAGCACGATGGTGACAAGATAGGTCGCTGACCGCCCCTGCTGGCGTCTACCAGTAATTTTCCATGCTGATGTTGCCGGGTGCCCGGCGCAGGTTCTTGGCAAGACCAAGCTCCAGCAGGGTTTGCTGCGTCTCCTTCACCATGGCGGGATTGCCGCAGATCATCACCTGGCTGTGCTCAGCCGAGAATGCGAGCCCGACCCTGGCCTGCAGCTCGCCGCTGGCAATGGCCGCCGGGATCCGACCGGGCAACGCGTCGGGCCAGGGTTCGCGGCTGACGAAAGGCACATAGTGAAAACGGTGTCCATACTGCTCGACCAGGCTGGTAATCAGGCCCTGATAGGTGAGCTCCTCCCCCTTGCGCACCCCGTGCACCAGCACCAGATTCTCGAAACGCTCGAAGACCTCCCCCTCAGCCAGCATGGCGAGGAAGGGGCCAATGGCCGTGCCGGTGGAGAGCAGCCAGAGATCCCGTCCCGGCGGGAGCTCGTCCAGGGTCAGGAAGCCCGTGGCCTGAGACTGAACCAGCAAGGAATCCCCCGGTTGCAAGGCACCGAGGGAGGGAGTCAGTTCGCCGTCCGGGATCTCGACCAGATAGAATTCGTGGTAGGGGGCGGAGGGGGGATTAACGAAGGAATAGGCGCGCTGGATCCGCTGATCGCCCCGTTGCAGGGCAAGCTTGGTAAATTGCCCCGCCTTGTAGGGGGCGAGATCCGCCGCTATGCGCAAGGAAAACAGGGTGGGCGTCCACTCGATGCGCTCGAGTACCCGACCTTCGACCCAGGCTGCCATACAGGTTCTCCTCCAAAGAAACAGAACCTCACTCTACCCCTTGATCCCCTCTTGATTCAAAAAGAAAAAAACCCGCGCATGTGCGCGGGTTTTTTCTGCAAAGCGAATCGCTATTACAGAGCAACAACCTGGATCTGTACGGTTGCCTTGACGTCAGCATGCAGCTGAACAACAACTTCGTACTCGCCGGTGTTACGCAGAACGTTGCCCATACGGACTTCGCTCTTGGCAACGGCGACGCCGGCAGCAGTGATGGCTTCAGCCACGTCACGGGTACCGATGGAACCGAACAGCTTGCCTTCGTCGCCAGACTTGGAGGCGATGACAACGGCAGCCAGTTCACCCAGCTTGGCAGCGCGCTCTTCAGCGGCAGCTTTACCGGCAGCCAGTTTGGCTTCCAGTTCAGCACGGCGAGCATCGAAGGTCTCGATGTTGGCCTTGGTAGCCATAACGGCTTTGCCTTGCGGGATCAGATAGTTACGGGCGTAGCCGGCTTTAACAGCGACTTGATCACCCAGACCGCCCAGTTTGGCGATTTTGTCGAGCAGGATAACTTGCATTACCTTTCCTCTATAAAAGTTGAGTTAGGCTTAAGTGCCGGACCGATTCTTACTTGTTGTGCAGATCGGTGTACGGCAGCAGAGCCAGGTAACGAGCACGCTTGATGGCGCGTGCCAGCTGACGCTGATACTTGGCGCGGGTACCGGTGATACGGCTCGGTACGATCTTGCCAGATTCAGTGACGTAGTTTTTCAGAGTAACGATATCTTTGTAGTCGATCTCGGTAACGTTCTCGGCGGTGAAGCGGCAGAACTTACGACGACGGAAATAACGTGCCATGGCCTTTATCCTCTAATGCGGTGATCTAAGAATTACTCTTCGGAAGACGCTTCAACAGCATCTTCGCGGCGCTCGTCGTCACGACGGGTGAAGCGCTCTTCCTTGGCCTTGGCCATCGGAGAAACTTCAGTCACGGCGTGCTTGGTGCGCATGATCATGTTGCGGATAACGGCATCGTTGAAGCGGAAGTTGGTTTCCAGTTCGTCGATAACGGCCTGCTCAGCTTCTACGTTCATCAGAACATAGTGAGCCTTGTGCAGCTTGTCGATCGGGTAAGCCAGCTGACGACGGCCCCAATCTTCCAGGCGATGAATGGTGCCACCAGCGGTGGTGATAGCGCCGGTGTAACGCTCGATCATGCCAGGTACTTGCTCGCTCTGGTCCGGATGAACCATGAAGACGATTTCGTAATGACGCATTTTAGCTCCTTACGGATTAATTCAGCCTCCGCCCAGGTGCAGCCAGACCTCGGAGGCAAGGAACATAGTGGTGTTTAGACGCTGCTTTCTAGGGCGGCGTATTGTACGAAATAGCCTCTCCCACTGCAACTGGCGTCGACAGATGTTTTTGTCGATGAGCCTGATGTAAAACTTCAATTGATAACAATTATCATTTAGATCTATTCTATCTCCATGCTCTTATGGAGGGTGACACCATGCAACCCGCATTGACCACGGCCATCCCGGCCCGCAAATTCAAGCTGACCCTGCTTGGCCCCGCCTTCATCGCCGCCATCGGCTACATAGATCCGGGCAACTTCGCCACCAACATCCAGGCCGGCTCCACCTTTTGTTATCAACTGCTGTGGGTGGTGGTCTGGGCCAACCTGATGGCCATGGTGGTGCAGACCCTCTCCGCCAAGCTCGGCATCGTCACCGGCAAGAATCTGGCGGAGCACATCCGGGACAAATTACCCAAACCGGCAGTCTGGGCCTACTGGGTGCAGGCGGAGATCATCGCCATGGCCACGGATCTCGCCGAGTTCATCGGCGCTGCGGTGGGCTTCAAGTTGCTGTTCGGGGTGACGCTGCTGGAAGGGGCCTGCATCACTGCCTTGGTCACCTGGGGCATTCTCATGCTGCAATCCCGCGGCCAGAAGCCGCTGGAGTTCGTAGTGGGCGGTCTGCTGCTGTTCGTGGCCGCCGCCTACATAGTCGAGCTGGTCTTCTCCCGCCCCCATCTGCCCAGCCTGCTGGAAGGCGCCCTCTTCCCCGGTCTGCCCAACGGCGATGCCGTCTATCTCGCCGCCGGCGTGCTGGGGGCGACAGTGATGCCCCACGTCATCTATCTCCACTCGGCGCTGACCCAGCACACCCAGGATCAGGGCAGCGTGCCCCAGCGGCTGCACAGCACCCGGGTCGATGTGGCCATCGCCATGACCATAGCCGGCTTCGTCAACCTGGCCATGATGGCCATGGCCGCTGCGGCCTTCCACGACGCGGGCCACCAGCAGGTGGCGGAGCTTGAAACGGCCTACCAGACACTCACTCCCTTGCTGGGTCAGGCTGCCGCCACCCTGTTCGGGCTCTCTCTGGTCGCGTCCGGCATCTCCTCCACCGTAGTCGGGACTCTGGCAGGCCAGGTGGTGATGCAGGGCTTCGTGCGCTTCACCATACCGCTCTGGCTGCGCCGGGCCATCACCATGGCCCCCGCCTTCGTGGTGATCGCCATGGGACTCAACACCACTGAGATCCTGGTTCTGAGCCAGGTCATTCTGAGCTTTGGCATAGCCCTCGCACTCATTCCGCTGCTGATGCTCACCGGCGATCGCGCCCTGATGGGGGAGCATCGCAACCATCCGCTGACCCAGGCAATCGGTCGCGTCATCGTCGCGCTGGTGATCGGCCTCAACGCCTATCTGCTGGTCACCATGATCTAGTGTTCACTCCGCCATCTTCGAGCCGGCTCGTTAACAGAGGTTAATGAGCCGGCCCCCGCTTTGGCGTATGCTGCCGCTTTCTCTTCTCTATTTCTCGTTGCGGAAGCCTTGCCATGGAACATACCCGAGTCAGCTTCGTGCTGGGCCATCATCAGGAACAGGCCTGCGTCGTCTATTGCGAGCAGGGGCAACCCAGCCTGCTGGTCACCAACCTCACCCCCTTCCATCCCCAGAGCCACCTCTGGCTCGATCAACCGGGGGATGTGGGCACTGTGCGCTGGGATGGGGGCGAGGCGGCCGTGGGCCCCTGCCGGATGGGGGCCATCAGCCCGGAAGGCAGGCTGTTCGTGGATCAGGATATTCCGGTCAAGCGGGGCGCCGAGGGCTGGGCCTTCGTGGTGGTGCATCCCCTCGCCGGCTCCCATCAGCTTGCCATCGGCACGCAGGTGGAACTGAGGGTGGATGCCGAGGCCCGCCACTCCTTAAGTCTGGGTCACAGCGGCTGCCATCTGGTGGCGCTGGCCCTCAACCGGGCACTCGTCCCTTACTGGCGCAAGGAGGTGAGCGAGCGCGATGCGCTGGATCAGCCCGATTTCGACCGCCTCGCCATCCAGACCTCGCGGGTCGAACCTCTGAGCTCCCGGGAGCAATACCGCATCGGCAAAAGCCTGCGCAAGAAGGGAGTCAACAGTGAGGCACTGCTGGCGGATCTGGCGCTGATAGAAGAAAAGGTCAACCGGCAACTCGCTAGCTGGCTGACTGCGGGTGGCGAGATCAGTCGCTCGCGAGCAGGCGAGGCCATCATCGACTCCCGCTACTGGCACTGCACGCTTGAGGGAAAAGAGCTGACCATCCCCTGCGGCGGCACCCATGCCGGCACTCTGGCGGAGCTGGGTCAGGTCAAAGTACAGCTCGCCCCCGCAGAGGAGGGGTTCAGCCTGCTCTCCGAAGTAACCCCCTGAGTCGGCGACAGATCCGGTTTATCCCCATCAGCCAAGCCGGATCAACAATATGCCGCAGAGGATCACCAGGGCCGCCATCAGCCTGACTCGCCCCAGCCGCTCCCCCAGCCAGAGCCAGGAGAGCAGCACGGCAAACAGCACGCTGCTCTCGCGCAGCGCCGCCACCAGCCCGATGGGAGCCAGGGTCATGGCCCAGATGACGATGCCGTAGGCAAGCAGCGAGAGGGCGCCGCCCAGGGCGCCCGAATACCACTCGGCCCGGGTCAGGCTGCGCAAGGCGGTGCGGCTCTGCCATCTCATCAGCAGCGGCATCACTAGGGCCGTCAGGGTAAAGAGCCAGAGGGTATAGCGTATCGGCTCCCCCGCCGAGCGGGCCCCTACCCCGTCAGACAGGGTATAGGCGGCGGTAAACAGCGCCGTGATCAGCACGGCGCACAGGGCGGCAGGCGCCAACCGGATGCCGCCGCGCCAGGCCATCAGCAAGACCCCGCCCACCAGCACCATGGCCCCTGCCACAGCCACGAAACCGGGCACCTCCCCCAGCAGCAAGGCGCCGAGCAGCAAGGTCACCAGGGGCGCGCTGCCACGGGCCAGCGGATAGATCTGGCCAAACTCCCCCAAACGGTAGGCCCGGCCGAGAAAGAGGCAATATCCGCAGTGCAACAGGATGGAGAGTGCCAACCAAGGATATTCGACCTGGGCCGGCCACCCCACCAGCGGCAGGAAAGGCAGGGAGAAGAGGCCGGAACAGAGGGAGACCAGCAACACGCTGACACGCCCCTCGGCCTGGCGCTTGGCCAGCGCATTCCACAGGGCGTGCAGCAAGGCGGCCAGCAAGATGGCCGCGAAGATGGAGAGGGTCACGACGGGGTTCCAATCAACAAGGGAGTGGGATCATACCCGTTTGTGTCGCAACAAGGTGGGAGCCCGCTCATGTCTGCCCCCTATCCCTTTCACAGCACAAAGAGTCAGCCCGGCAGCTTGCGCATGCCAACGTGAGGAATATCGTCCTCCAGATAGCCCTCCCCTTCCGGTGCGAAGCCGTGCTGGCCATAGAACCCCTGCAGGTGAGCCTGGGCGCCGAGCCAGATGCTGTGCGCCGGCCAGCGGGCCGTGCAGGCGGTCACCGCCTCATCGAGCAACCTGTGGCCCAGACCACCCCCTCTCGACTGGGGGGAGGTGACCACCCGGCCTATGGCGGCGCCACTGTCGTCGCCGATGCCGGGGGCCATGATGCGGGCATAGGCGGCCAGATGATCGCCTTCATAACCGAGCAGGTGCAGCACGCCGTCCCGGCGATCCACTCCGTCCAGATCCTGGAAGGGGCAGCTCTGCTCCACCACGAACACCTCGGCCCGCAGTGCCAGCAACTCATACAACTCGTTCGTGGTCAGTGCAGACCAGGGTTTCAGGATCCAGTTCATCCGCGACTCCATGTAAGGGGAAAGGTGCAGCATAATCGATGCACCAGCCTCCTTCATTAACCATTGTTAATGTGAGGCATCCTCGCTCAAGTCCCACTCTTCGATGAAATCTAGGCGCTGATTAAGCCAGATTGCCACGATGTTGTTCACGGCGATCTCGGCGTTTTGGACCGACATCCCCTTCTCTTCCTGTAGCCAAGTCAGTGTGAGCTGGTGCGTCTCCGCTACCGCCTTGAGCATGACCTCACGCTCGGCAACCGGCCATACCTTCGCATCCCCGTTGCGTATCCGTAGCTCAGCTGCCGAGGTCGACCTCCCTGCCTTATCGATAGCAATAAAATCTTCGGGGGCAAGATTGATGTGCAGCTCGTCTATCCGCCAATCGGCGAAGGTACCGAAAACCATAGTGCCAAAAGAGGATGAAATGCGTTCCATCTGTGTATTGAAGAGCTGGCGAAGCCGCTGCCAGGCCGGACGCCGGAACAGATCATCGGGAAGAGAGCAGTTAGGCGCCATGTTATCTCGGCTTGATCCCCAGAGCCCGCCAAAGGCGTCATATGCAGGCCAACCGATGCGTGTAAAGATAAAACAGTGCCGCAGTGAGTCGGGATTGGCTCGCTCTTCCAGCACTAGACGCAGCAAGGTCAAGGTCGCGCTGGCACGGGTTGCGGGCTTCTCGTACCCCAAATCGGCGGCCATAGACGCGGTGTATTCGTCATTGAATCTGGCCAATACCTGGGCATAGCGAGCACGCGCCTGCTTGTCGCTGACCCCGCTCGCCGGCTCGAACTGATGAAGATAGAGCAGCCACGCCGAAGCCTCGGCACTACGGTAATCATTCAGCTTGACCGCAGCAGCGGCGGGATCGACCTGGATCAGTTGCACTGTTTCAGTGAACGCCTTGTCTTGTTGTACGACCTGCTCGCCGAGCGCTTTGATACGGTGCGCCATGCTGTCTCGCAAGCACTCTGGCAGTTGCGATGTCATCTTACTGCAGGCGTTACGTTGTTTAAGCCACTGACGCTGTTCGGCAAGCAGCGCATCCGCTTGAGATGAATCAGCACTATCACGAGCCTGTTCATAGCGATCGGCCAGCTGACTGTCGAGTGCGCCTAGCGCATCTTGTTGGCAAATCGTGTGTTCGATGACCGTACTGGCCACCCCGCAATCAAACGAGGCAGCCTGTGCGGTGGCCGAACCAACACACGCCCCTACCGTGGTCAGCAACCACAACAGATAAAAAGCAGAATGGGTAACAAACCTTCTCATATGTGCACTCCAGGACTCATGGCGAACCGTGCACATCATACGGAGATTCTCGAGTGGCAACAGCGTCGTATGCCTGCAATACGCCATACGACGATCAGGGTGTATTTCGCATTCTCTTCCGAATGCGGCTCAGGCTGATGGGGCTGATGCCGAGATAGGCGGCGATCTGGTGATCCGGCACCCTGGCATCCAGTGCGGGAAAGCAGTCCAGGAAGTGCTGATAGCGGGCCTGGGGGCTCTCGGTCAAGAGCAGCAGCTCTTTTTCTTCCTTGATGCGCAGCTGCACTTCCAGCAGGTGCTGATACCAGGCGGACCAGCAGGAGAGCGGACGCAGGTCGGCCAGCTGGAACAGCTGCAAGCGGCAGGGTTCCAGCGCTTCCACGCTGTAGCGGGCGGGTTCGCCACTGAGCAAGTGATGGAAGTCGAGAAACTCGTCCCCCTCCCAATAGAACTCCTTGATGTACTCCCGCCCATCCGCCAGCACCACCCTGGCCCGCAGCAACCCCTGCTCCACCCTGATCAGCAGATCCGGACTGTCGCCGGCGTGCCAGAGGCAAGATTTAGGGGCGAGCGTCAGCGGCCGGGCAAAAGAGAGGAGGCGCCTGGCCTCCTGCTCATCTGTGACCCTGTCCCGGAAAAAGGGAGGTCTGTCCATCATCACGGCGTCAGCTGCGGCGCTGACGCACGGCTTCGAACAGGCAGACGCCGCTCGCCACCGAGACGTTGAGGCTGGATACCGCCCCCGCCATCGGTATGCTCACCAGTTCGTCGCAATGTTCGCGGGTCAGGCGACGCATCCCCTTGCCCTCGGCGCCCATCACCAGCGCCATGGGGCCGGTCAGCTTGGCCTGATAGAGGTCGTGGTCCGCCTCACCGGCGGTACCGACTATCCAGACACCGCGCTCCTGCAGCTCGCGCAGGGTGCGCGCCAGATTGGTGACCTGAATGAGCGGCACCACTTCGGCGGCGCCACAGGCGACCTTGCGCACTATGGAGGTCAGGCCGGTGGCCTTGTCCCGCGGCACTATCACCGCATGGACCCCGGCCGCATCGGCGCTGCGCAGGCAGGCACCGAGGTTGTGCGGATCGGTCACCCCGTCCAGCACCAGCAGGAAGGGGGCGGCCTCTTGCACCGCCAGGCCGTCCAGCAGACTGGCCAGGTCGTGCTCGGCCAGCTTGGGCGCCTCTATAACCTTGGCCATGATGCCCTGGTGATTGTTGCCCTCCGCTTTGTCATCGAGCGTCTTGCGGTTCACGCTCTGCACCTTGATGCCGAGAGATTCCAGCTCGGTCAGCAAGGGTTGCAGCCGGTCGTCATCGCGGCCCTTGAGGGCCCACACTTCGATGAAACGCTCCGGGGTGCGCTCAAGCAGCGCGGATACAGCGTGAATGCCGTAGATCAGTTCTGTACTCATTTAGTGCTCTTGGCCTTGTCGCGAGCGTTTTTGCTCGGTCGTCTGTTGCTGGGCTTGGCGCGGCCACCTTTGTCGGATTTGCCGTGATCCTTGCCCTCTTTGCGTTTCTCGTGGCGCTGGGCGCTCTTGGCCTTCTCTTTCTTGATCTCGGCCTGCTTGCGCGCCATCTCCTTGGCGTTCTTGCCGGTGGCCTGGAGCGGCTCTTCCACCATCACGAAGTCGATCTTGCGATCGTCCAGGTTCACGCCCATCACCTTGACCCGCACTTTGTCACCCAGACGGTAGCGACGACGGAAGTTCTCGCCGATCAGCTGCATGTGCAGGGGATCAAACTGGTAGTAGTCGTTGGTGAGGGTACTGACGTGTACCAGACCGTCGATGTGGATATCCGCCAAGCGCACGAAGAAGCCAAAGCCGGTGACGCTGGCGATCACGCCATCGAACTCGTCACCCACGTGATCCAGCATGTACTCGCACTTGAGCCAGTCGGCCACGTCGCGGGTCGCATCGTCGGCACGGCGCTCTGTCATGGAGCAGTGCTCGCCCATCGGGTCCACTTCTTCCAGCTGGTAGTGGTAACCACCGCTAGGAGTCCACTTGTGGCGCAGGTTGCCCTGCTGCTCTTTTGCAGTCTGGTACTTGATGGCACGATGCAGAATGAGGTCGGGGTAACGACGGATCGGCGAAGTGAAGTGGGCGTAGGACTTCAGGGCCAGACCGAAGTGACCTATGTTGTCAGCCTGATAGACGGCCTGACGCATGGAGCGCAGCAGCATGGTGGAGAGCAGCTCGGCATCCGGGCGCCCTTCAAACTTGGCGGCCAGATCGGCAAAGTCTTTCGGCTCGGGCTCGAGACCGCCCTTGAGCTCCAGACCCAGTTCAGCCAGGAAGTCACGAAAACCGGTCAGACGCTCTTCGCCCGGACGGTCGTGCACCCGGAACAGAGCAGAGGCTTCGTTCTTCTCGATGTAACGGGCCGCGGCCACGTTCGCCTGGATCATGCACTCTTCGATGATCTTATGGGCATCGTTGCGCACCAGCGGCACGATCTGGTCGATCTTGCGCTGGGCGTTGAAGATGAAACGGGTCTCTTCGCTCTCGAACTCCACCGCACCACGCTGGTGACGGGCGTGCTTGAGCGCCTTGTAGAGGTTGTTGAGCTCTTCGATGTGGCCCACCAGCGGGTCATATTGCTGACGCAGCTTGGGATCACCATCCAGAATGGCCGCAACCTTGCTGTAGGTCATGCGGGCATGGGAGTTCATCACCGCTTCGTAGAACTTGTAGCCGGACATGCGGCCAGCGGCGGAGATGGTCATCTCACACACCATGCAGAGGCGGTCAACCTGCGGATTCAGGGAGCACAAACCGTTGGAGAGAACCTCCGGCAGCATGGGCACCACGAACTCGGGGAAATAGACCGAGTTGCCGCGCTGATAGGCTTCAGCATCCAGCGCAGTGCCAGGCTTCACATAGGCGGAGACGTCCGCAATGGCAACCCACAGGCGCCAGCCGCCGCCACGCTTGGCTTCACAGAAGACGGCGTCATCGAAGTCGCGGGCATCTTCCCCGTCAATGGTGACCAGCGGCAGAGCGCGCAGGTCGATACGACCCTCTTTGGCCTTTTCCGGTACCTGTTCGCCGAGACCGGCAACCTCCTTGGTCACCTCCTCCGGCCAGGTATGCGGGATACCGTGGGTACGCAGGGCAATTTCAATCTCCATGCCCGGGGCCATGTTCTCGCCCAGCACGTCCAGTACGGTACCGACCGCGTTGATGCGGGAGTTGGCGCGCTGGTTGATGCGCACCACCACGACCTGGCTCTGGCGAGCCCCCTTGTTTTCGCCTTCCGGGATGATGATGTCCTGACCGATGCGGCTGTCATCCGGCACCACGAAACCCACGCCGTTCTCGACGAAGTAACGGCCGACGATGTCTGCCTCACGGGGCTTGAGCAGGCGCACCAGACGCGCTTCCTGACGACCCTTGCGGTCGATCTCGGTCGGCTGCACCAGGGCATAGTCACCGTGCATCAGGCGCTGCATCTCGCGGTTGTTCAGATACAGATCCGGTCCACCACCTTCCGGGCGCAGAAAACCGAAACCATCTTTATGGCCGAGTACATACCCTTTGACCAGATTCAGACGATCCGGCAGGGCGTAACATTGGTTGCGAGTGAATACCAACTGCCCATCGCGCTCCATGGCGCGCAGACGACGGCGCAAGGCTTCCAACGGCTCTTCGTCAGTCAGCTTGAGTGCCTTGGCCAGCTCTTCGCGGGACATCGGCTTTTCGTGACCCTTGATGAGTTCGAGGATCAGCTCGCGACTGGCGATGGGGTTTTCGTATTTTTCGGCCTCGCGTTGGAGGAAAGGATCTTTTTGAGACATAAGCAGGCCTTAGGGTAGGTAGTAACCCAGACATTATATCGAAGGGGGGAGCTAATGGCATCCATCGACTGCCTTTTGGCCAATCTCTCTGTCATACTGGCGACAGTTTGCAGGTATGTGAGACTCGGAACTCATGAGCAAGGACTCGTTCGCCCAATCGGCCGCCTATTTGAAACAGGCGGTCCCCCTGATGATCAAGTATCAAATCCCCACCACCCCGAACAATTACCATCTTTGGTACAACTATGTCTCTGGCGCCATGCCCGAGCTGAATAACGCCGTCGATCACGCGATAAAACTGCAGGGTACCTTCTCCCTCACCACCTGTGAGCGTCTCTATCACCAGCATCTGGCCAGCCAGGACGAGCAACAGATGGAGGCGATGAAGCTCAATCTGGTCGCCATGGCCAATGAGCTCGGCCACTCCATGCAGGATGCGCTGGTCGATACCGGCCAGTTCCAGGCCATGCTCGACAAAAGCTTCGACAAGTTGAACCTCATCGATGACGAAGGACTGAGCCTGGACGACACCATGGCCATCTTGCGGGAACTGGTACGCGAGTCGCGGGACGTGCGCATGTCCACCCTGCACTTTCGCAACCAGCTCAGCAGCGCCGAGAAGGAGATCAAGGAGCTCAAGGCAGCACTGAACGAGACGCGCAAGATGGCCACCGAGGACGCTCTCACCTCGCTGCTCAACCGTCGCGCCTTCGATCTGGAGATGGACAGCCTGATCCGCAGCAAGCAGCCCTTCTCGCTGATCATGACCGATATCGATCGTTTCAAGAACTTCAACGACGAATATGGCCATCTGCTGGGAGATCAGGTGCTGCGCATCGTCGGCAAGCGGCTGCGGGAAGTGAGCAAGGAGGGCATCACGGCCTATCGGCTCGGAGGGGAAGAGTTTGCCCTGCTGGTACCGGGCCGGGTGTTGGCACTGACCCGCCAGATGGCGGAGAGCCTGCGCAGGGTCATCGAGCGGATGTCGCTGCTGGATCGCAAATCAGGCCGGCGCATCGATCACATCACCGCCTCCTTCGGTGTGGGGGAATATAATGGGCAGGAGACGGCGGACGCCCTGATAGAGCGCACCGACAAGCTGCTCTACAAGGCCAAGGAGCTGGGTCGCAACCGGGTGATGCCACTCCCATCCTGATCCCCCAGATATGAAAAGGCCGGTCACAGACCGGCCTTTTCATTTTTCCGCATTCTGCTCAGAGGCTTTTCAGCTTCTCTTCCGGCAGCGCCAGCTCGTCGTTGTGGTTGACGCCGATGCCGCGCTCCAGCACGTGGCGGGCGATGGCATGGGCCTCTTCCAGGGAGTGCATGCTGTAGGTACCGCACTGGTATTCGTTCAGCTCGGGGATTTTGCCCTGCTCCTGCACGGTCAGCACGTCGCTCATGGCGGCCTGCCAGGCCGCGCCCACGCGGGCCTCGTCCGGCGCGCCGATCAGGCTCATGTAGAAGCCGGTACGGCAGCCCATGGGGGAGATGTCGATGATCTCGACCCCGTTACCGTTCAAGTGATCCCGCATGAAACCGGCAAACAGATGCTCAAGGGTATGGATGCCGCGCTCGGAGAGGATCTCCTGGTTCGGCACACAGAAGCGCAGATCGAACACGGTAATGGTGTCCTTGTTCGGGGTCTGCATGGTCTTGGCCACCCGGACTGCCGGGGCTGCCATGCGAGTATGGTCGACGGTAAAACTGTCCAATAACGGCATTTCTGACTCCTGATTGGTTACGAGAACCAGCCCCCGCTGGGGAGCCGATCCTTGCATTGTCGATACTGGGCGCCGTAGCGTTGGGCACGGGCCTCCACCTTGCGAGAGACCTTCATCAGCCACCCCTTGCTGCGGTAGCTGCCGCGCCGGTAACCACCCCAGCCTTCGTGATAATTGAGATATTGACCGTAGGCATCCCACTTGGAAGTGCCATTGAGCCGCTGCGCCTTGTGAGTGTACCAGCCCATGAAATCGATGGCGTCGGCGAAGTCGTCACGATCGCTCCAGCCGTTGCCGCTCTCCCGCTGGTAATCATCCCAAGTCTCATCCTTGACCTGGGCATAGCCATAAGCAGAGCTGGCACGCCCGGTCGGGATGAAGAGAAAATATTGCATCGGCGGCTGGGCATCGTGCACGAAGGAGGACTCCTGATACATCATGGCCATCACCACATGTACCGGGGTCCCCCACTTTTCGTTCATCTTGAGTGCCGCCTTGTGCCACTCGGGTTTTTCCCGAAAGATCTGGCACAGGTTTTCCGGCTGGGCCGGTGGCTGACTACTGCAAGCAGTCAGCACCATCAGCAGGCCGGCTGCCACCATGAGACGCATCCTTGGCATCGGATGGGTTACATTTTCGTTCTCTTGGTCGTTACGAGGCACATCCATCACATCAAATCGCGTCTTCGTTCTCTTCACCGGTGCGGATGCGGATCACACGCTCCACCTCGCAGACGAAGATCTTGCCATCACCGATTTTGCCGGTACGGGCAGTGTTCTGGATCGCTTCCAGACAGGCGTCGAGATCCTCGTCCTGCACCACCAGCTCTACTTTTACCTTGGGCAGGAAGTCGACCATGTACTCGGCACCGCGATAGAGCTCGGTATGGCCCTTCTGGCGCCCGAAGCCTTTGACTTCGGATACGGTCATGCCGTTGATGCCGATCTCGGCCAGGGCTTCGCGCACATCGTCCAACTTGAACGGTTTGATGATGGCTTCAATCTTCTTCATGGTGACTCCTTACCAGTTCTGTTTACCGAACCCGGACGTAATGGGGTAGCGGCGATCCTTACCAAAGTTGCGGGTCGTGATACGGGGCCCGACGGCAGCCTGACGGCGCTTGTACTCGTTGAGATCCACCAGACGGATCACCTTGCGCACCACGGCTTCTTCGAAGCCCTCCGCCACCATGTCGGCGACCGAGGCATCTTCTTCCACATAGCGCTTGAGGATGGCGTCCAGAATGTCGTAGGGGGGCAGGCTGTCCTGATCCACCTGATCCGGTGCCAGCTCTGCCGAAGGGGGACGATCAATGACCCGCTGCGGGATCACATAGTCGACGGAGTTGCGGTATTCGCACAGCTTGAAAACCAGCGTTTTGGGCACGTCCTTGAGCACGTCAAAGCCGCCCGCCATGTCACCATACAGGGTGGCATAGCCGACCGCCATCTCACTCTTGTTGCCGGTGGTCAATACGATACGGCGACGCTTGTTGGAGAGCGCCATCAAGAGCACACCACGGCAGCGGGCCTGCAGGTTCTCTTCGGTAGTGTCGCGGGCCGTCCCTTCAAACAGCGGCGCCAGCTGAGCCATAAAGCCCTCGAACATGGGCTCGATGGAGATGATGTTGAACTCGACCCCCATCCGCTCGGCCTGCTCCTTGGCATCCTCCACGCTCATCTGGGCGGTGTAGCGGAACGGCATCATCACCGCCTGCACCTTGTCGGCGCCGATGGCATCGGCCGCGATGGCGAGCGTCAGGGCGGAGTCTATGCCACCCGAGAGGCCCAGCACGGCCCCCTGGAAACCGTTCTTTGTGACGTAGTCATGCACCGCCAGCACCAGCGCCTGATAGGTCTCGGCCAGGGGCGCCAGCGGCGCGGCGGGTTCCCGCTCTTTCAGCGGCTGACCGTCGACAAAACGCACCAGCGCCAGCTCTTCGGTAAAGGGGGCCAGCTTGTGGGTCAGCTCGCTCTGGCTGTTGAACACCTTGGAGCAACCGTCGAATATCAGTTCGTCCTGACCACAGACCTGATTGAGGTAAACCAGCGGCAAGCCGGTCTGATCGCAGCGCTCGGCCATCAGCTCGCGACGGATCCAGGGTTTCTCCTGATCGTAAGGGGAGGCATTGATGGTGAGCAGCAGCTCGGCCCCCGCCGCCTTGGCGGCCAGCGCCGGACCCGGTTGCCACAGGTCTTCGCAGATGAGCAAGCCCAGCTGGTGGCCACGGAACGGCACCACGCAGGTATCGCTCGCCGCAGTGAAGTAGCGCTTCTCGTCGAACACCCCGTAGTTGGGAAGATCCTGCTTGAAGTAACGGGCGATCAGCTTGCCCCGCTCATAGAGAGAAGCGGCATTGTAGAGCGCTTCTCCCTCACGCCAGGGGTGACCCACCAGGATGGCGCAACGACCCTGCCAGGCTGCGACACGAGCCAGAGCCGCCTCCACCCGGACCATCAGATCGCTGCGCAGCAGCAGATCTTCAGGCGGATAGCCGGTCAGCGCCAGCTCGGAGCAGACCAGCAGATCGGCGCCTTGCTGGTCGGCCTCTGCGGCGGCAGCCAGCACCTTGTCACAGTTATCTTCGATGGCGCCTACCGTCAGATTTAACTGGGCAAGCATCAGAGAGAGGGCTTTTGCCATGGCGATGCATCTTGAATTCGAAAATGATGGGGAATGATAAAGAAAAGGCGCTGGCTGTGCCAGCGCCTTGGCTCCCTCAGCAAACCTTAGGGAGAGCAGGTCAGGTTTGCGGCATTGGTGACGCCATTGTCTACCAGCAAGGTGCAGGGACCGCTGATGACCTGACCGCTGGCTGGCGGAGTCATGGGGATACTCAAAGAACTCGGCTTAACCAAGAAGGTCGTGTTGCCCGAGTAGGAGAAGTTCACCACCAGAGTGCTGTTCTGCTCAGCCGTGCAAGTATAGATTGCCGTCTGGTTGTCGCTGCTCGGCTTGTCTATCTGGCAAGTGGCCCCGGAGGTCGAGGTATTCATCGACAGGTTATTGAAAACATTTTTCTTGCAGGCGATTGGGGTCGGATCATTGTTCTTGGTTTTCTCCAAGCACTGTACCTTGCCTGTGACCGTCAGCAGAGGCTGCGTGACAGTTCCGGAGTCAATCTTGACGGCCAACTCTGTACTGAGAGCCAGGCTCTGATCCCTTGGTGAAATCAGCGTAGCGGTAATCCCCGAATTACCCTGATAGACGGTGGCTTTTACCTTCACACTCTGCAGCACCTGGCTACTGTCCTTGGTGGATTTCTTGGCAGCCAGGTAACCACGGCTGTAACTGCCGAAGTAATAGTTATTGAGATCCACTATGGTATCGACCGGTTCATTGCTGACTGTGGCATAGTCGGTCACGGCCCCCCCGAGCTGGCCACTGAGCGGTGTCATGGACCACTCCGCCAACATGGTCAGGTTGATATCCTGAAATGGCACCTTGGCCAGATAGCCAGTGATACTGGTGTCTATCCCGGTCAGATAGGTAGGATTCAGAACATCGACATATATTCCACGGGCAATCAGCTGGCGCGTGCCGGTATTGATCGTGATCCCCGTAACGGCGTCCCCACCAGGCGCAACGTTGGCAGGAGTCTGAAGCCATGTGGGAAAATCACTTATCGCAGGCGCGCTCACCGTCGGGGTCGAGGTCCAGTTCAGGGTCTGTTTCTGCCAGTCGATATAAGCCTTGACCACATACTGGATGTAATTCTGGTAACTGACCTGATTCGCCGCCTTGGCCAAGAAATCCGAGGTAGTGACAATAACCTGGACCAGGTTCCAATCAGGGAGGGGGCGATAGTACCCATCCAGTCGCACAAACCGGCAAGCATCCACATAGGTGCCGCTGGCCGCTACGGACAGGGTGCTGTTATAGCGCTGCCGACTGGTATTGAGCGGTGCGTAGTAGCTGAGAAAACTTCCTCCCGAACCATCAAAATGATCTTTGCAGCAGCTTGTGCAGAGCGCTGGCTGGTTATTGCCGCTGACTGTTCCGGTCTGCTTGGTCTGTTGTGCTCCTGTCTTCCAATAGAGCTGGCTGGTGGCAGTACTGTAGGCCTGGCCCGGCAGATAGGCACTCAAAGTGGAACCATAAGTGCAGGCGCAACTTACTGAGCTGATATCTTGCTGGATTTGTTGGGTATTTCCCTGGTTTGCAGGCTGGTAGGTCACTGTTTCAAACTGCACCTCCTTGCCGACAGTGTTGTTTTTGGCCACCACTGTTGGAGAAGGTTTGCTGGTTTCCTGTCTGCTGCCGTTGCCGAGATCGATTGAGATCACGTCCGGCGCAACCCCCGGGGTGTAATTGATCTTCGGCCCTGTCCGAGCTGTATCCAACCCCCCATTCAACTGATCCACGGTCAATGATTCAGTGGGAGAGACATAACCCGTAAGCGCGACCGAGGTAGTCACCCCTTCGCTGTTGGTCCAGCTCACTGTGGTATTGATCTGCTTTCGCCCAGGGTAGTTCAGCAAATACCCTGTAGGAGCCGTGTTCTGCCATGCAGAAGTGGCTCCGTTCCAATATTGGTTGGCCACAGTCCAGGCCAACGTGTAGCTGTCGCCAGACTGGCTCTTGGTCGTATTACCACTCGCAATGGCCGTATAGGCAGTGAGCGGGGCCGTCGCCGTCACCAGACTGTTGAAGTTACGGAATTCCTCGATCTTGGATTCTGCGAGTCGCATGGCAATTTCATAACGCCGCCCATCCTGGGAGGCCGTCAGGGTCGACTTCGAAAGCATCACCAGACCGACCACCCCCACCCCCAGCACAACCAGGGTTACCAGTATCTCAAACAGGCCAAATCCTTTTTGCCGTTTCATTTACTTGTCCTCTACCAGTCGCGCCAGCTACCCGGCACCTGTTTAAGAGTCTGGAAGGCGGCGCCTGTCCTGATATTGCTCAGTGCGGCCTCATCATATTTGGCATCATAGGTACCATTGGCCTTGCCCAGCTCAAAGTTGGCAGCCAAGGCACCGTTCACGATGGCCCCGCCAGTGAGCTTGATATCCGTGGTTGCCGTAGCTGGATGTGAAGAGTACGCAAATACCAGCCCATACAGTTGACGGTTGCCATTGATGGTCAGGCTGCCATCCTTGATGATCAACACAACAGGGGCAGATTGAGTACCAATATTGGAACCGGGATTGCAATCGCCATTGACAATGACAAGCCCTGTCGTCGTCGGCCCCAGACCATTGCAATTATTGACTATCTGGTTGGCTCTTGACTCTATGTTGGCCCAGCCAGCGGCATCGTCATTCTCATTGAACAGATACCACACCAGGTCGGTTGGAAAATCGGGATCGCTATCCTTGATATCCGACTGCTTATTGCCCGGTTGGCTGATATTGGCACTGCAGCCACCGGCGTAATCACCCTGATGGCAGGTCTGGCCGGACCCCGTATTCAGATCTACATAATCATTGGTCCAGATGGAAAGCGGCACTCCAGGTCCCCCTCCATTGGGATTGGCAACAACGGTAAAGTTACCCCCGACCGCCATTCCCCCTGCGACAGTCAGAGGCGCGGCAGGTGTCCCAGCCAGCACGTTGCTTTGCACATATCGAGCCTCGACAGCCGCCTGCGCCTGGCTGTTGCTCAGGCTGGCCACAGAGCGAATCCGGATAGGTGCGATGGGCGTGGTACTCCCAGCCACCACGGGAAAGGGAGTTATGCATTCGACCGTCAGGGTATAAGTCCCCCCAGCACCTGATGGAGAAAACGAGTTCCCTGACCAAGCGGGCAGCAAAGAGGGGCAAGATGAACCTTCAGCAGATAGTCGACCAAAGCCATAGGACAACCCCTGTTCTGCCAAGGCCATCACTTGACGATAGAGGGTTTCATTCAATGTGATGCGACGATCGGCCACCAGCAGCTTGCCCACCAGCAGGGTGACTGCCAGCAGGATCAACAGCAGGATCAGTGTGACGGTGAACGTCGTAAAACCGGACTGGATTCTCATATCAGTATCCGTCATTGCGCAACTTGATATCACGCTGCAAGTTCAAGGTCAGCTCAGTATTGTCCTTGTAGCGGCCCGAAATGTTGAGTTGAATTGCCCTGGCACCGCTCACTTGGCTACTGGAGAGCAGGCGATAGGTAAGCTGGGTGATCTCTATGGTGTTATCGGTCGAAATGAGGCTACCGCTATTACAAGTGGGACTGGTTCCCGTAGTGAGTTTGACTCCCTTATCTCCGCTACTGTAACTATAAAGCCGAGTTTCCAGGCTGCTGGATGGGCTGTTGTTTAGCACACCGTTTTCATTGTCATCATAACTGATCCTGATGCAGCGATAGATGTTGGAACCTGTTGCGGTCTGATCCATCAGGTCGGTGCTTGCGTCGAAATAGAAGGGCGATGGGAGTGCACCAGATACCAATCGAGTCGAGGTAGCAGCACTGGCATCATAACCTGCACGCTCAATATCGCGGGCCATCATGTCGGTGATTGCCTGAACCTCCTGATTGAGTCGACTCACCTTCATAGCCGTGCTATTTGCCCTGAGAATCGTTGCGAAGAGCGTCGTCACGGCAGCCACCAGTAACAAGCCCGCCACCATGGCGACCATCAACTCCACCAGACTGAAGCCTGCATGTCGCCTCAACATGTCGGCACCCCACTCACATTGCTGACAGCACAGGTACGAACCCGCCCAACATTGTTGGTAACGACTCGCATGGCGTAGCTACCGGACGAGATGGCAATGTTGCCAGCCGTCAACGTACCTCTGCGGGGAGAAATATTGAGCGGCCTGATATTGGTAGCCGACTCACTGTAACTCGCCACTAGGGTGATACCGGGGAATTCGCTGGCATTCACCCCTTTTCGCCCCTCGATGCTGGAACAAGCATCGGCACAGCTATTGCAGCTACCATCGATATGTACGCGGTAGCACCAGTTACTGCTGCCGCTATTGAAAAGCAGCAGATTGAGCGTCTGATTGCGTTTGACCGCCTCGGATTTGAGCAACATGACATCGGTATAGATAGCCTGCGTGGCAGCCCTGACCATCTGCTCCTGCCGCAATGACTGATAGCTGGGCAGGGCTACGGCAAGCAGCAATGCAGCCACCGTCAGTGCCAGCAACAGTTCAATCAGGGTAAAACCGGAAACACGTCCTACTGTGCGCATCATTTAGCTCAAGACTCCTTTCTTTTTGCCCATGCCAGTAGAGCTCACTGTCAGTACTATTCTATAGTATCAAACCGTTTCCAGAGCGTGCCGCCCATGAGAACCAAACAATCAGGTATTACCTTGCTGGAGCTGCTGGTTGTGGTGGCTGTCGTCGCCATCCTGGCAGCTGTGGCCTATCCGAGCTTTACCTATGGGCTGCATAAGTCCCGTCGTGCCGAGGCAATCAAGGGGTTGCTGAGCATGCAACTCAAGCAGGAAGAATTTCGCATATCCAATACGAGTTATAGCGGAACACCATCTCAAGTGGGTAACCCAACAAGCGATTACTACACCTTTACCATCTCTGGCGCTACCGCTACGGTTTATACCCTGATAGCCACAGCCAAAGGCAGCCAAAGCAATGATTCAGGCTGTACCACTCTGACTCTCAACAAGGCCGATACCAAGACGCCATCTGACTGCTGGAAGTAACTCGCTGCGGGTCAGTTGCACCGAAGCCACGAACTGATTCGCCTGAGCTGTCAGGTTCATGTTTCAGAACAATGAGTTAAATGAAGGAACTCCCAGCGTCAGCAGGATAGACAAGAGTACTACGATGGCCATTAGCTCGATGAACGTGAAGCCAAGGGGCGCAAACATCCTGTTGTGCACCGTGTCAAACCCTCCGCAAGTTCCATCCATGGTTGGGGTCGGCATGCGAAAATGTCGAACATTCAACCAGCACTGTCGACAGTGTTAATGGCAGAGCAGATCTCCAACGAGAACTGTCGCTGCTTTTATATATGGGAAACGGGATGCCTGTCACAAAAATGCCGGCGCTGGGCCGGCATTTCCATCAGAGGATACGCAACTCTGGCGGCACCTCGAATACTACGTTTTCCTCGCGACCAGGGTGTTCTGTCACTATCTTGCCCCCCAACTCACGCAGACGGGCGATGACATTCTGCACCAGCACATCGGGAGCAGAGGCCCCTGCCGTCACCCCGATACGTTCAACACCATCCAGCCAACCCGGCTCGATCATGGAGGCATCGTCAATGAGGTAGGCTCGCGCCCCCACCTTCTCGGCCAGCTCGCGCAGGCGGTTGGAGTTGGAAGAGTTCCGTGAGCCCACTACCAGCATGGCATCCACCAGCCCCGCCATCTCCCTGACTGCATCCTGACGGTTCTGGGTGGCGTAGCAGATGTCATCCTTGCGCGGCCCCTGGATCTTGGGGAAGTGCTTGCGCAGCGCATCGATGACGTCCGAGGTCTCGTCCACGCTCAGGGTGGTCTGGGTGACGAAGCAGAGATCATCCGGGTTCTTCACCTTGAGCTTGGCCACGTCCTCCGGTGTCTCCACCAGATACATGCCGCCCTCGGGATTCTCGTACTGCCCCATGGTCCCGATCACCTCGGGGTGACCGGCGTGCCCGATGAGCACGGCCTCTGAGCCCTTGCGGCTGGCGCGATGAACCTCCATGTGCACCTTGGTCACCAGCGGACAAGTGGCATCGAACACCTTGAGGGCACGGGACTTGGCCATCTCGCGCACCGTCTTGGCCACGCCGTGGGCGGAGAAGATGACGATGCTGTCGTCCGGCACCTCGTCGAGCTCCTCGACAAACACGGCTCCCGCATCTTTCAGCTTGTTCACCACGTAGCGGTTGTGTACCACCTCGTGACGGACATAGATGGGGGCACCGAATTTTTCCAATGCGCTCTCGACGATGCTGATAGCACGGTCGACACCAGCACAGAAACCACGCGGGTTAGCCAGCAAAATATCCATCAGCTCACCTTTTCCTCGTCATCCACGCCCAGGATCTCCACCTCGAAAGTGACGGTGTGACCCGCCAACGGGTGATTGAAATCGACCGTCACCGACATCCCTTCCACCGCTCTTATGATGCCCGGCAGCTCGCTGCCATTGGGCTGGTCGAAGATCATGATAGTACCGACCTTGGGCTCCACATCGGCACCGAACTTGGCGCGATCCAGGTGGTAGATGTTGTCGGGATTGGAGAGGCCGAAGGCCTGCTCCGGCGCCAGCGTGAAGCTCTTGCTCTCCCCCTGACTAAGCCCAAGCAGGCACTTCTCGAAGGTGTCGGTCAGGCTGCCATCCCCCATCCGCAGGCGGGCCGGTTTGCCGTGCAGCGCCGTGCTGTCGGCCACAGAGCCGTCTTCCAGCTTGATGGAGAAGTGGAACAGTACGCTGCTGTCAGCGCCTATGGCCTGACTCATGCCGCCTCCTTCTGTTTTTCGGAGCGAAAACCTTCCAGCACTATCATGGCGGCACCGATGAAGATGAAGCTGTCCGCCAGGTTGAATGCCGGCCAATGGGAGCGCTGCCAGTAGAAGTCGAGAAAATCGACCACGTGGCCCAGCACCAGGCGATCAAAGACGTTGCCAAGGGCTCCGCCGATGATGAGCGAATAGGCGATGCCGCTCCAGCGCTGGGTGACCGACTGCTTTCGCAGCCAGTGTGTCAGCAGCCCACAGATGGCAAATGCCAAGACCGCGAAGAACCAGCGCTGCCAGCCCCCCTGATCGGCCAGGAAGCTGAACGCTGCGCCCTTGTTGTAGACGTGCACCAGGTTGAAGAAGGGGGTGATCTCCACCCCCGGATAGCCAAACGGCAGCAACTTGACCACGGCGAGCTTGCTCGCCTGGTCCAGTACGAAAGCCAGCACCGCCAGCCACAGCCAACGCAGGCCCGTTTTGTTATGAAGAGCGTTATTGGTCATGTTCATCAGGCAAATTGACGCGTTTCGCCGTCACCCTCGACGTTGGTGACACAGCGGCCACAGATCTCTTCGTGACCCGCGATGGTGCCCACGTCTTCCACATGGTGCCAGCAGCGGTCGCACTTGGCGGCAGCAGACTGGGCCACGTTCAGCCACAAATCATCGCGCTCGGTCGCAACGGCACCTTCCGGTGCTGTGTCAGCCACAACCACCTTGGCCTTGGAGGTGAGCAGCACGAAGCGCAGCTCATCGGCCAGAGCATTCAGGCGCTTTGCCAGCTCGGGCTTGGCGAACAGGGTCAGCTCGGCCTGCAGTGAACCACCGATGCGCTTCTCGCCACGGGCGGCTTCCAGTGCCTTGTTCACCTCACCGCGCACGGTGAGGATCTCGGCCCAGAAGTCGTCGTTCAGCACTTCGCCCGCTTCCAGCCCAAACAGGCCGTCGTACCACTCCTCGGTGAACACGAACTCACCGCGCTCACCCGGCAGCAGTGCCCAGATCTCGTCGGCGGTGAAGCTCATGATGGGTGCCATCCAGCGCACCATGGCCTCGGCGATGTGATAGAGGGCGGTCTGGCAAGAGCGACGGGCCAGGCTGTCCGCCTTGGCGGTGTACTGACGGTCCTTGATGACATCCAGATAGAAGGAGCCCATCTCGATGGAGCAGAACTGCATCAGTTTCTGGGTCACGCCGTGGAAGTTGTACTCATCGAACGCGGTCACTATCTCGGCCTGCACCGCCTTGGCTCGGCCCACGGCCCAACGATCCACCACCACCATGTCGGCAGGCGCCACCATATCGGTCGCCGGATTGAAGCCGTTCAGGTTGGCCAGCAGGAAGCGGGCGGTGTTGCGGATGCGACGGTAGGCGTCGGCAGAGCGCTTGAGGATCTCGTCGGAGACGGTCATCTCGCCGGTGTAGTCGGTGCTCGCAACCCACAGACGCAGGATGTCGGCACCCAGCTTGTTCATCACATCTTGGGGGCTGACCACGTTGCCGATGGACTTGGACATCTTGCGGCCCTGACCATCCACGGTGAAGCCGTGAGTCAGCACCTGGTTGTAGGGGGCCTTGTCTTTCATGGCCACGCCGATCATCAGGGAGGACATGAACCAGCCGCGGTGCTGGTCAGAGCCTTCCAGATACATGTCGGCCGGGTTGCCGTTGAACTCGGGACGGGCGTCTACCACTGAGGAGTGGGTCGAACCTGAGTCGAACCAGACGTCCAGGGTGTCAGGCACCTTGTCGTACAGGTCGGCGTCGCCGCCCAGCAGCTCGGCCTTGTCCAGATCCCACCAGGCCTGGATGCCGGACTGCTCGACCCGCTTGGCCACCTCTTCCATCAGGCGCACTGATTCCGGGTGCAGCTCCTGAGTCTCCTTGTGAACAAACAGGGAGATGGGCACGCCCCAGGTACGCTGACGGGAGATACACCAGTCAGGACGGTTCTCGACCATGGCCTGGATGCGGTTCTTGCCCCAGGCCGGCACCCAGCCGCTCTGGCCGTGCTGGGCAATGCCATCTTTCTCGATGCGCTCGATCTCTTCCAGCGCACGCTTGCGCAGCCCCTTCTGCTCCATGCTGATGAACCACTGGGGGGTGGCACGGAAGATGATCGGGGTCTTGTGGCGCCAGCAATGCGGGTAGGAGTGGTTGAACACCTTGTGGTGCAGCAGGGCACCACGCTCGGTCAGCACCTCGACCACGGCCGCATTGGCCTTGAAGACGTGCTGGCCGGCAAACAGCTCGGTATCCGGCAGGTAGACACCGTTGCTGCCAACCGGGTTGGCCACTTCCAGACCGTACTTCTGACCGACCACGAAGTCTTCCTGACCGTGGCCAGGGGCTGTGTGCACGGCACCGGTACCGGCATCCAGGGTGACGTGGTCACCCAGCACCACAGGCACGTCGAAGCTGTAGAAGGGGTGGTTGAAGCGCAGCAGCTCGAGCGCCGCACCCTTGGCATAGCCCAGGTTGTGGAACTTCTCGATGCCGGCTCTGTCCATCACGTCCTTGACCAGCTCGGCCGCCAGGATCAGACGCTCGGGGTTGTCACCCTCCACCTGTACCAGGGCGTAGTCGAGATCGGCGTGCATGGCGATGGCGCGGTTGGCCGGCAGGGTCCAGGGGGTAGTGGTCCAGATCACGGCAGAGAGCGGACCCTTGCCGGTGTGACCTTCGGGGCAGTCGAACTTGGCAGCCACTGTCGCCTCGTCGACGGCCTTGAAGCGCACGTCGATGGAGGGAGAATTCTTGTCGTAATACTCCACTTCGGCTTCAGCCAGGGCGGAGCCGCAGTCGGTACACCAGTGCACCGGCTTGGAACCCTTGTGCAGGTGACCATTGGCGACGATCTTGGCCATGGAGCGGATGATGTTGGCTTCGGTGCCAAAGTCCATGGTCAGGTAGGGGTGTTCCCAGTCACCCAGCACGCCCAGTCGGATGAAGTCGGTCTTCTGCGCTTCGATCTGGGTCTTGGCATATTTGCGGCACTCGGCGCGGAACTCGGCGGCGGAGACCTTCTCACCCGGCTTGCCAACCATGCCTTCCACCTTCAGCTCGATGGGCAGACCATGGCAATCCCAGCCCGGCACATAGGGGGAGTCGAAGCCGGAGAGGCCCTTGGACTTGATGATGATGTCTTTGAGGATCTTGTTGACCGAGTGACCGATGTGAATGCTGCCGTTCGCGTAGGGAGGGCCATCATGCAGAATGAAAGAAGGCTTGCCCGCTTTGGCGCGGCGAATGGCGCCGTAAAGATCCTGATCGTACCAACGCTTGAGCATGTTGGGTTCGCGCTTGGCCAGATCGCCACGCATCGGAAACTCGGTTTCCGGCAGATTCAGGGTGTGTTTATAGTCGCTCATCAGTCCTGGGTTCCCTTCTTTTCTAAAAGAGTGCTGGGTAAATTGAATGGTGGCAGCCCGAACCAGGCTCGGGCCGCCAGGGCATCTCGTTCGATCTGCTCTTTCAAGGCGGTGAAAGAGGCAAACTTCTGCTCTTCGCGCAGCTTGTGGCGAAGCAGCACCTTGACCTGCTGACCGTATAGATCACCAGAAAAATCAAATAGATGTACTTCCAATCTGGCTTGTGTACCGCTCAAGGTCGGCCGTACACCCACATTGGCGACACCGGGGAAGGTCTTGCCGGAACATAACACTTCCACCGCAAACACGCCACCGACCGGGATCACCTGCCGTTTGAGCGCGAGATTGGCGGTAGGAAAACCTATGGTGCGCCCCAGCTTGTCGCCGTGGGCCACCCGACCACTGATGGCATAGGGGCGGCCGAGCATCAGCTCCACCTCCGCCATTCGCCCCGCCTTCAAGGCCTCGCGCACCAGGGTGCTGCTGACCCGCTGGCGCTCGACCTGGAAGCTCTGGGTGCTGATCACCTCGAAGCCGAAGCGATGGCCCGCCTCCTCCAGCAGGTGGAAGTCCCCTTCCCTCCCCTTGCCGAAGCGAAAATCATCCCCCACCACCAGGTAGTGCACGCCGAGTTTCTCCACCAGCAACTGCTCGATGAAGGTGCTGGCGGCCTGTTCGGCGAAGCGGTGCGTGAACCGCACGCAGAGCATGCGATCTATCTGCATCCCCTTGAGCGCTTCGTACTTCTCTCGCCAACGGCTTAGGCGGGCAGGGGCGGCATCCCCCGCAAACAGCTCAAGGGGCTGCGGTTCGAACAGCATGACGCAGGCGGGCAGGCCAAGCTGGGCGGCTTTCTCCTGCAGTCGGGCCAGCACCGCATGGTGGCCCTGATGAACCCCATCGAAGTTGCCTATGGTCAATACACAGCCCCGATGACGGGGCTTGATATTGTGAATGCCGCGAATGAGTTCCATCAGTGCCTTGTGCGTTGCTGCCATGGAAATCGGCGGATTATATATCAGGCAACAGGCAGGGTCAGCCCTGCTGTTGAGCCGATTTCAGGTATCTGACCCGGAACCCGGGCGTCATCAGCCTCATTGCTGACCCGATTTCAGGTGTCTTGGCCTGACCCCCAGCACCAACAGGACTATTCCGTACAAGGCGCCCCCCAGGCAGAGCAGCAAGGTCAGCTCCAGACTGGCTTTGCCCATGCTCCAGGCTCCCCACTGGGCGAGATCCGGTGACAGATACCCAAGCACGCCCCCCATCAGCACGGTCGCCACCAGCAGCTTGAGGCAGAACACGCCCGTGTTGCGGGAAGGGCGATAGACCGCCTGCTGATAAAGCCCCTTGAACAGCAGGGCCGCATTCAGGGTGCCGGAGCAGGCGGTGGCGAGCGCCAGCCCCACATAGCCAAGCGGGTAGATGAAGATGAGGTTGCACACCATGTTGGCCACCATGGCCATGATGCCGATCCGCACCGGCGTCCTGGTGTCCTGGCGGGCATAGTAGCCGGGGGCCAGCACCTTGATCAGCATCAGGGAAAGCAGCCCTGTGGTGGAGGCCAGCAAGCTGGCGCTGGACATGGCCACCTCGTGCATGCCGAACTCGCCGCGCATGAAGAGCACCCGCAGTATGGGCTCGCGCAATACGGCAATCCCCACCATGGCGGGCAGACCGAGCAGCATCACCATGCGCACCCCCCAGTCCATGGTGCGGGAGAAGTCGGCCGGATCTGCATCCACATGCTTCCTGGCCAGTGCCGGCAGGATCACTGTACTGATGGCGACCGCGAACAGGCCGAGGGGGAACTCCAGCAGGCGATCCGAGTAATAGAGATAGCTGATGGCGCCTGTCGCCAGGAAGGAGGCCAGCATGGTGTTGATCAGCAGATTGATCTGGCTGACCGAGACGCCGAACAGCGCCGGTATCATCAGGGTGCGGATCTTCACCACACCGGGATGGTGCCAACCCCACTTGGGCCATACCAGCATGTTGATCTGACGCAGGAAGGGGTACTGGAACAGAAACTGCACCAGACCGCCGAGGAAGACGCCGATCGCCAGCGCGATCTCGGGCCGCTCCAGCAACGGGGCTATCCACCAGGCTGCCGCTATCATGGTGAGGTTGAGAAACACCGGTGTGAAGGAGGAGACGGCGAAGCGGCCAAAGGTGTTGAGAATAGCCCCGGCCATGGCGGTGAAGGTGATGAACCAGAGATAGGGGAAGGTAATCTTGAGCATCAGGCTGGCCAGCTCGAACTTCTCGGCCGCCGGGCCACCGTGCAGCCAGTCCCAGAACCAGCCCCAGCCGAACAGCGCCGTCAGCACGCCTGAACCCAGCACACCGAGCAGGGTGACTATGGTGACTATGCCGCCAAGGGTACCCGCCACCGCGGCCAGCAGCTCGCGAACGGCCTGCTCGTCACCGTTTTTCTTGTACTCCGTCATCACGGGCACGAAGGCCTGGTTGAAAGCCCCTTCGGCGAACAGCCGGCGCAAGAAGTTGGGAATGCGGTTGGCAAAGAAGAAGACGTCTGCGGCCACCCCGGCACCGAGCAGATTGGCGATGACTACATCGCGCACCAAGCCCATCACGCGGGACGCCAGCGTCATTCCGGACACTATCATGCCGGATTTGATCAATTTCTTACTCAAGACGAGGCCTCTGGAACTGTCAGAAAGAAAAGAATGCTGTTAGAATCGGCCGACAGTTTAACCGTCTCCCATCTGACACACCACCGGGGGGCGGTGTTTATTTGCACAAATCATTTGACAATATGTGGTTGGGAAGGCATATTTCCGGGCCTTTTCAATACACTCGCTAAGACAGTTTTAGGAGTTTTACCTTGGCTAACATCAAATCTGCTAAGAAGCGTGCTCTTCAGTCAGAGAAACGTCGTCAGCACAACGCCAGCCGTCGTTCCATGACCCGTACTTACCTGAAGAAAGTGATCGCTGCCATCGCCTCTGGCGACAAGGCTGCTGCCACTGCCGCTTTCGCTGTTGCTCAGCCGATCATGGATCGTATGGCGACCAAAGGCCTGATCCACAAGAACAAAGCTGCTCGTCACAAGAGCCGCCTGTCTGCCCAGATCAAAGCTATGGCTTAATCAGCTTCGGCTGAACAAAGCTAAAAAAACCGGCCTTAGTGCCGGTTTTTTATTTGGGTTCGCTGCAATACAACCTGTGCAACAATCCAATCATCTCGCGTACCTCGTGGCTGCGCAGCGAATAGTAGACCGTCTGGGCCTCTTTTCGTGTCGTCACCAACTCATCGCGCCGCAACACCGCCAGATGTTGTGACAGCGCCGATTGACTCAGTCCAAGTACCTCGTTGAGTTCCCCCACCGACAACTCCCGCTCCAGTAACTGGCACAGAATGAACAAGCGCCGCTCATTGGCCAGCGCCTTGAGCAGGGTGACCGCACGTCCGGCATTCGCCTCCATCTCTTCCAACTGCATCGCATTCCCTCCCCTGCAAGACAGGAATCATACCCCCTGCCTCATCGATTTAAAATGACAGGGTTGCTGGCTGAATGGTGGTGAAGTCCTCCTGACCGGCAAACAGGAAGGAGAAATCACTCTCACATACCCGCTTCACCGCCGGATGCTGGATCATCCGCTCTGCAAAGATGACGTAGTACTCCTCCATCAGATCCTGGGTTTCTCCGATCAGCATCACCTCCTCCCCCTCCAGGATCTCCTCCCGATAGATGGTCGGCGCCATGAAAATACCCTGATTGAAGAAGCCAAACGCCTTCATCAGGGCCGCATCGTCGAACTCACCCAGGATGCTGGGAGAAATGCCCTGCTGCTCGAACCACTGCGTCAACTGTCGACCCATGGCGGTACGCCGGCCCAGAATGAGCAGCTTGCGCTCCTCCAGACAGGCGGGAAAAGGCTTTTCGGGCAGCGGCGCCTTGCAGAAGAAGCTGACGCCACACCCCCCCAACCGCTTGGAAAGCAGACCGGCGTGCTGGCTGGAATCCACCGGGCAGTCGGAGAGGATCATGTCGAGCTTGTGTTCGCTCAGTTGCTCCAGCAGCAGCTCGTGAGTCGATTCGAAGCAGCGCAGGTGGATGGAGCCGTCATTGGGGATGACAGAGAGCAGCACCCGACTGGCGAGACGCTTGGAGAGTGCATCGGCAATGCCGACGTCGAACAGGATCTGGCTCTCCTTGCGGTAGTTGACGATATCCAGCATCTCGTAGGAGAGGCTGAACATCTTGTCGGCATAGCGAAACACCAGTTGACCCAGCTCGGTGGCCTCGAGGGAACGCCCCTTGCGGATCAACAACTTGCCGCCCAGGCGCTGCTCCAGCAGCTTGATCTGACCTGTGACGGTCTGGGGAGTGAGAAAGAGGGCTTCCGCCGCCTGGGTGACGGAGCCCTTCTTCTGAGTCATCCAAAAATAATAGAGATGGTTGTAGTTAAGGTGTGACATCCGGTGGGGTTCCCGCGCCGCGCGGGCTCCGATAGCAGCTAAGTTCAACCGCCAGAATGTCATACATGTCGCTGATCGAGTCAACTTTGTTGTTTGCGCCGAACTGCTCTTGCAGGGTCAGCTTGAGGCGGGCCGGATCCGGCATCCGCTCCCCACAGTAGCGCTTGTTCGACTGCTTGACTCTCTCGCCAGCCCGGCTGCTCAGGGCCCGTTCAGCAAAGGTCTCGCCGAATTGGGCCTTGGCCTGCTTGTCTCCCAGCATGAGGGCGCTGTCTACCACGCCATTGAGGTAAGCCGAACAACTGGCCGACGTTGCATCCTGCTGGCACTCCGCCAGACTATTCGCCCAGAGTGCCGGACTCGCCAGCATGACTAACCATCCGAGTCTTCTCATAACCCCTCCGTGCTTTGATTCGCCTCCCGATTGGGCAGCGATATCCGCAGGGCGATAAAACCGATCACGGCCGCCAGGGTGGATCCCACCAGGATACCGAGGCGTGAGTAGCTGCCGTAGTCCAGTCCGCCATGCTCGAATGCCAGCGACGCGATGAACATCGACATGGTAAAGCCGATGCCACACAGGATGCTGACGGCAAAGATCTGCTTGAAGTTGACGCCACTCGGCAGCTGGGCGATGCCGAGTTTCACCGACAGCCAGCTGACGGTAAAGATGCCGAGGGGCTTGCCGATGAAGAGCCCCAGTATGATGCCCATGGGCACCGGGCTGAGCAGATCCGACAGCTGGATCCCGTCGAGGGAGACACCAGCGTTGGCAAAGGCAAACAACGGCAGGATCAGATACGCGCTCCAGGGGTGCAGCGCATGCTCCAGGTGCTTGAGCGGCGAGGCATAACGCTTCCCGGAGATAGGGATCATGAAGCCAACGATGACGCCGGCCAGGGTCGCATGAACACCTGACTTGAGCACGGCCACCCAGAGCACCAGACCCACCAGCATGTAAAGGCCGATCCTGTCCTCACCACGGCGGTTCATCCAGAGCAGAGTAAGGGTCGCCACTATACCGACCGCCAGTGCGGTCAGCGACAGCTGTTGGGTATAGAAGAGGGCGATGATGATGATGACCCCCAGGTCATCCATGATAGCCAGGGCCAGCAGGAAAACCTTCAGGCTGGTCGGCACCCGCTTGCCGAGCAGCGCCATCACCCCGAGGGCGAAGGCGATATCGGTCGCAGCCGGAATGGCCCAACCGGCCCGGGTGACTTCGTCCTCGTAGTTAAAGAAGGTATAGATGAGCGCAGGGGCCAGCATGCCGCCCACGGCGGCGATGGCCGGGAAGGTGGCCTGTACCCGGGATGAGAGCGCCCCTTCCAACATTTCGCGCTTGACCTCGAGCCCGACCAACAGGAAGAAGAGTGCCATGAAGCCGTCGTTGATCCAGAGCAGCAACGGCTTGTTGATGTCCAGGGCGGCAATGCGCACCTGTACCTGAGTATTGAGGAAACTCTGATAGTGCTCCGCTAGGGCAGAGTTGGCCAGACCGATGGCCAGCAAGGCGGCCAGGATCAGAATTATTCCGGAGGCTGACTCCAGTTTGAGAAATCGCTTGAACACATCGCTCATGGTCTAACTATCCATAAAATTGTACTTTTTCAGTCTAGGGGGCGAGTGAACCAATGAAAAATCGTTTCTAACTGCCAATAACAACGGGAAAACCGAAGGAAAAATAAATCATGTCTGCTATAAGCACGTTTTCCCCCGTCTTCCCTCGCCTGTGTGGCATTCATTTCTTTGCATATTCATTCTTGTCAGGCATGAAAAAGGCGCCCGCAGGCGCCTTTCGAACAGATGGAATAGCATAGCGGGAGATCCCGCCGAGCATCGCTCGCCATAACGGCGGATGCCGGATCAGATGGCGACAGGGGCCTTGATACCCGGGTGGGGATCATAGCCCTGGATCTCGAAGTCCTCGAACCGGTAGTCGAAGATGGAGTCCGGCTTGCGCTTGATCACCAGCTGCGGCAAGGAACGCGGCTCGCGGGAGAGCTGCAGCGCCGTCTGCTCCATGTGGTTGGAGTAGAGGTGCACATCGCCACCGGTCCAGACGAAGTCGCCCACGGCCAGATCGCACTGCTGGGCCATCATGTGGGTCAGCAGGGCGTAGCTCGCGATGTTGAACGGCAGACCGAGGAAGACGTCGCAGCTGCGTTGATAGAGCTGGCAAGAGAGCTTGCCGTCCGCCACATAGAACTGGAAGAAGGCATGACAAGGGGCAAGCGCCATCTTGTCCAGCTCTCCCACGTTCCAGGCGGAGACTATGATGCGGCGGGAGTCCGGGTTGTGCTTGATGTCATCCACCGCCTTCTGGATCTGGTCGATGACGGTGCCATCGGCCGCCGGCCAGGAGCGCCACTGGGCACCGTAGACAGGGCCCAGATCGCCATGCTCGTCGGCCCACTCGTCCCAGATGCTGACGCCGTGCTCTTTCAGGTAGGCGGTGTTGGTGTCGCCATTGAGGAACCACAGCAACTCGTGAATGATGGAGCGCAGGTGACACTTCTTGGTGGTGACCAGCGGGAAGCCTTCCGCCAGATTGAAGCGCATCTGATGGCCGAACAGGGAGACGGTCCCCGTGCCGGTGCGATCGGATTTGACTGTGCCTTCATCTAGGATCTTCTGCATCAGGTCAAGATAGGCCCTCATTGCTTTGCCTCCTTCGCCGCGTTGCCGAACAACTGCGGACGCTTGTAGGCAACCCAGATCATCAGGGCTCCGATGATGATCATCGGGGTGGAGAGGATCTGGCCCATGCTGATCTCCTGGAAGTAGAGACCCAGCTGACTGTCAGGCTGGCGTACGAACTCCACCAGGAAGCGGAACAGGCCGTAGAACAGCAGGAACATGCCGGAGATGGCGCCCCGTGGCGGGTTCTTGCGCCAGAACAGGTTCAGGATGATGAAGAGCACCACACCTTCCAGGGCGAACTGGTAGAGCTGGGAGGGGTGACGCGGCTCGGGGCCTGCCTCCGGGAAAATGATGGCCCAGGGCACGTCCGTGACCCGGCCCCACAGCTCGCCGTTCATGAAGTTGCCGATACGGCCGACGCCGAGACCGAATGGAATGAGCGGTGCCACAAAGTCCGCCACGGTGAAGAAGTGACGCTTGGTCTTGTGCGCAAACCAGATCATCGCGGTGATGACCCCGATCAGACCGCCGTGGAACGACATGCCCCCGGTCCAGATCTTGAACAGGTAGGTGGGATCGGCCAGGAAGAGATCGAAGTTGTAGAACAGCACGTAGCCGATACGACCGCCCAGGATCACCCCGAGGAAGCCGTAGAACAGCAGGTCAGACACCTCGTTGCGGGTCCAGCCACTGTTCGGCGCATCGGCGCGGCGGCCCGCAAGCCACATGGCAAAGGCGAAACCAAACAAATACATGAGACCATACCAGCGTACCGATAGTGGTCCCAAACTGAATGCTACGGGATCAATCTGCGAGAAAACCCAATATCCGTCGTGCTGCATGGCGCGGCCCCAGTCATAAGAAAAGCCGCATTCTCCGATCATTCGTCAGCAGGAACAAGACTGAATATCAATCGGGCAGCTTGGTCTTGTGACCCGCGCGCAGCAAACCGCCAAGACCGTGCTCTTCCAGGTAGCGGGCAAACAGGCCACGGAGCACATGGGGATTGTCGTGCTTGAGGCCATCGGCCATCAGCGCCTTCAGCTCGCCGAGATCGGATTGACGCAACACGTACTTGATGCGGGAAATGTTGTGGGTGTTCATACTGAAACGGCGATAGCCCATGGCCAGCAACAGCAGCACGCCGACCGGATCCCCGGCCAGCTCGCCGCAGACCGAGACCGGCTTCTGGTAGCGATGGGAGGCATCGACCAGCAGTTGCAGGGCGCGGATCACCGCGGGGTGGAAGGCGTCATAGATACTGGCGACCCGGGCGTTGTTGCGATCCACCGCCAGCAGATACTGGGTCAGGTCATTGCTGCCCACCGACCAGAAGTCGATGAGGGGGGCCATCTCCGGCAGGATGTAGAGGGCGGAGGGCACCTCTATCATCACCCCCAGGCTGGGGTAGCGGATCACCGCATCGCGGCTCGCCGCCTCTTCCGACACTTCACGCCAGGCCTGATCCAGCAGCCGGCGGGAGGCCTTGATTTCACTGACGCTGCTGATCATCGGCAGCATGATGGCTAGATTGTCCAGCCCTTCGCTGGCGCGCAGCATGGCCTTGAGCTGCACCAGGAACAACTCGGGGTGATCCAGGGTGAGCCGGATCCCCCGCCAGCCAAGGAAGGGATTTTCCTCCACGATGGGGAAATAGGGCAATTGCTTGTCCCCCCCCACATCCAGGGTGCGCATGCAGACGGGGCGATCCCGATAGGTCTCCAGGATCCCGCGATAGCGCGCCGTCTGCTCCCATTCGGAGGGGAAGCTGTCCTGCAGCATGAAGGGGATCTCGGTGCGATAGAGTCCGACCCCATCCGCCAGATGATTGAGGGAGATCTCGGTGTCGGCGCTGAGGCCGGCGTTGAGCAGCAAGGAGACAGGGGTGCCGTCCGCCGTCTCCGAGGGTTGATTGTCGACGCTGCGCACCAGGGTATCGAGCGCCCGCTCCTCGTTGAGCAGTTGCCGGTACTCGGTCAGGATCACCTGATTGGGCTCGATGAAGAGATCACCACTGTAGCCGTCGATGACCAGGGTGCGCCCGCCTATGTCACCCAGGGGCAGATCCACCCCCATGATGGCCGCTACCCCCATGGCGCGGGCCAGGATGGCGGCATGGGAGTTGGTTCCCCCCTTGAGGGAGACCACGCCGCTCAGAAACTCCCGCGGGATCTCGGCGAGTATGGTGGCGGTCACCTCGTCGGCAACCAGTACCACCGGCTCCCCTATGGTGAGCTGCTCGGGTTCGTCCTGCACCAGCCGGCTGATGAGCCGCTGGGCGATGTCTTTCACATCGGTGGAGCGCTCCCGCAGGTAGGGATCCTTCATTCCCTTGAACTGCTCGATCAGCCGATCGCTGATGATCTTGACCGCGGAGATGGCGGTCCAGTGCTCCTTGCCGACCTTGTTGCGGATGGGCTTGATGTAGCCGGGGTCGTTCAGCAGGTGCAGATAGATGTCGAAGATGGCGACCGAATCCTGGCTGTAGCTCTCGCGAAAGCGCAGCGCCAGGCTCTCCAGATCGTGACGTACCTCTTCCACCGCAAGCTCCAGCCGGGCCAGCTGCTTGCCGTGGTCCTCGTCCTTGCGCGGGGTGATGCTGTTGAGCGCCTTGCGCGGGCGCCACACCCAGGCCTTGGCGATGGCGATGCCGCTGGCACCGGCGATGCCGCGCAGCGGCTTGCTCCAGTCGGTCTTCTGCAGCCACCCTTTGGCCTGAGCCTGGGCGATGCGGGCCGCCAGCTGCGCCGCCAGGGTGACCATGAAGGACTCTTCCCCTTCATCGAAGAGGCGACTCTCTTTCTGCTGCACTACCAGAATGCCCACCACCTGGCGCTGGTGCATGATGGGGGCGCCGAGGAAGGAGCGAAACGCCTCTTCCGCGACATCGGGCAGGAACTTGAAACTGGGATGGGAGGGCGCATCGGCCAGGTTGATCAGCTCTTCCCGCTGACCCACCAGACCGACTATGCCCTGCTCGAACGGCAAGGTGGCCTTGCCCACCGCCGACTCGGCCAGGCCATCGGTCGCAGCCAGTCGATAGCGGCGCATGTCGGGCTCGGCGACATAAACGGAGCAGCAGTCCACCGTCATGGCGAGCCGGGTCTGGCTCACCAATGCTTGCAAGGCCTGTTCGAGGGTGTTGGCCTCGGCCATGCTCTCGACGATACGTCTGAGTTCCGTCAGCAACTAATTGTGCTCCTTAGCGCGAGCGGTTGCGCCGCCCATCCTTCCGATTAACCTGCACCACCGGCACCGGCATGGCCAGCGGGGCAAACTCCTTCATCACCCGGCGGTAAACTTCCCGCTTGAAGGAGACGACCTGACGAACCGGGTACCAGAAGCTGACCCAACGCCAATCATCAAATTCCGGGTGACCATGACAGCCGAACTGGATCCTGGACTCTTTGCCAGGAT
The DNA here is from genome assembly GCF_027707605.1 of Aeromonas sp. QDB31. Lineage (NCBI taxonomy): Bacteria > Pseudomonadati > Pseudomonadota > Gammaproteobacteria > Aeromonadales > Aeromonadaceae > Aeromonas > Aeromonas sp. QDB31. The sequence goes on from NZ_JAPCIX010000005.1 coordinate 58,918, forward strand.
CGAGCTGCAACAAAAACCATTTCTGCTTCTGGCCAATACAGACCGGTGAACTGTCCCAGCGAACGAGTCGTTTGGGTAAGCGATACTTCAGCCAGTTGCGACTGGTCGCCAGTATGGTCACATCCTCGGGCTTGAGGCCTATTTCCTCATACAGCTCGCGATACATGGCCTGTTCCGGCGATTCACCATCATCAACTCCCCCCTGCGGAAACTGCCAGGAGTGCTGCCCATAGCGCTTAGCCCACAATACTTGCCCGTCACGGTTACAGATCACGATGCCGACATTGGGACGAAATCCGTCGCCATCTATCACGTGATCACCTTATAAAGGCTGAATCTATAAAGAGATTGTTCCACATTCACCCCGTGGCGGCAAACAGGGACTGTCATCTTCCACTCATGAATAACTTGGCATTTCAAGCAAAGTTATAAACAAACCGGAAGGACAAGCTCCGCAAGTTGCCCACCCAGACTGTGCATAAGCCTGTGATCAAGCGGGTATATACAGTAGTTTTATACTACGACTTCAAATCATGCCGTATCATACCCGATTCATATAAAAACAAAATATTCATTTAAATACATAGAGTTAATAATTAAAGACTGGATCAAGATCCATGTCTTTTACGCCCGAGGATCCTGGCTGTCAATTGTGAACAAGTTCGACTGTTCAAAGATCCACCAAGGCTAGTTTATCCACAAGGATGGCGCATTATCTGCACCGATATGGCGAGAAAAATCGGCGTGCTCTCACATTTATTTCTGATGCCGGGCCCTGTATCACCACTTTATGTCAGTTATCCAAGATTTCTGTGGATAACTATGTGCAACAGCCAGGCCAAACCCTTGGACAACTCGCAGCAACCGAAATCCTCCCGTTCTCCAGGCTGGAAAAAATAGTCAAATTCCTTTAAAATCATTGCCATAGATGATAACTCACAATCTTGCCCCCCCTGTGTATAGCCGGGCAAGGATCGGTTACAAAATCAGCGATCCTCTGTCAGGATCAAACTTGTCCCCCCCTTCTCGCCAACAGGAGCCCCTCATGCCCGCCAACCCACAGTCAGAGCAGGAATTGCTGGCGCGCGCCTACGCCATGGCGGGCTTCACCCTGGCCCAGCTCGCAGCGACGGCCAGCATCCCGGTGCCACGGGATCTCCGGCGGGACAAGGGTTGGATCGGCCAGTTGATCGAGTGGCAGCTGGGTGCCAGCGCGGGCAGCCGGCCGGAGCAGGACTTCCCCGATCTCGGTATAGAGCTCAAGACGATCCCGATCGATCCTCAGGGCAAACCACTGGAAACCACCTTCGTCTGCGTCGCCCCCCTCATCGGGATCAGCGGCCAGCGCTGGGAGGAGTCCAATGTGCGCAACAAGCTGTCGCGGGTACTCTGGATCCCGGTGGAGGGCAGCCGCACCATCCCCGTCGGTGAGCGCCGGGTCGGCATGCCGTTGCTGTGGAGCCCGAACGAAGAAGAAGACAGATTGTTGCGTCAGGATTGGGAGGAGCTGATGGACATGATAGTGCTGGGGGAGGTGGAGCAGATCAGCGCCCGCCACGGCCAGGTCATGCAGCTGCGCCCCAAGGCGGCCAACAGCAAGGCACTGACCCGCGCCATCGGCCGCAATGGCCAGCCGATCCAGACACTGCCAAGGGGCTTCTATCTCAAGATTGAGTTCACTCACCAGCTGCTTCGGCGTCATTTCGCCCTGCCTGCCTGACGATTGCTATCAACATCCTTGTCATAAAGTGATATAAAAATGACCAGCGCTACTTTCTTCGCAGTCAGTGACAAGGAGTCCATATGCCGATCAACAAGCAATTTCTCAAGTCCCGCCCCGAGGTCAAGGTGACCTTCGCAGTGGAAAAAGAGGCCGCGGGCGAGGCCGAACAGGTCTTGCTGCTGGGGGAGTTCAGCCAGTGGCAGCCCATTGAATTGAAAAGAATGAAGAGCGGGGAGTTCAAGGCAACCCTCAACCTTCCCACCGATGGCCCCAGCCATTTCGAGTATTGCTACCAACTGGTGCAGCCGGACGGGGAGACCCGTTATGACAACGATTGGGAAGCGGATGACTACGTGCCCGGCCCCTTCGGGCGCGACAACTCTGTGGTGCGGGTCAGCCAGCCTGGTTGAAGCCAGTCTGTGTGAAACGCACATACAAAAAAGGCTCGCCATTGGCGAGCCTTTTCACTACCTGTCGAGAATTCGACACCAATTCGAATCGAATTAGTTGAGCTTCTCTTTGATACGAGCAGCTTTGCCGGACAGGTTGCGCAGGTAGTACAGCTTGGCGCGGCGAACATCACCACGACGCTTCAGTTCTACACTGTGGATCAGCGGAGAGTGAGTCTGGAATACACGCTCAACACCTTCGCCGTTAGAGATCTTGCGAACGGTGAAAGCAGAGTGCAGACCGCGGTTACGCTTGGCAATGACGATGCCTTCGAAAGCCTGCAGACGCTCTTTACCACCTTCTTTAACACGAACTTGAACACGTACGGTGTCGCCCTGGGCAAATGCCGGGATGTCGGTACGCAGTTGCTCTTGTTCAAGCTGCTGAATAATCTTGCTCATTGTCTTTCCTTACCTAGGATAAACTGAAAACTCTACTTAACGCTGTCACGCACTTCGCGGACATACTCGGCAAGAAGTGATTCTTGCTCGTCAGTCAGAGCTAGGTTGTTAATAAGTTCCGGCCTTCTCTGCCAGGTTCGTCCGAGCGACTGCTTGAGACGCCAGCGCCGAATCACTTCGTGATTGCCGCTTGTCAGCGCCTCGGGCACCGCCAATCCATCCAACAACTCCGGCCGAGTGTAGTGGGGATGATCCAGCAGGCCATCCGTGAAGGAGTCCTGCTCGGCACTGGCCTGATCGCCCAAGACCCCGGGGACCAGACGCGAAACCGCATCGATCAGGGTCATGGCAGGCAACTCGCCACCACTTAACACGTAATCCCCGATAGACCACTCTTCGTCGACTTCGGTTTGTATCACGCGTTCATCGATACCTTCGTATCGACCGGCGACCAGAATCAGTTTCTGATTCGTCGCCAACTCGGTTACGCCCGCTTGAGTCAGCTTGCGCCCCTGAGGAGAGAGATAGATGACTTTCGCCCCGTCTCCCGCCGCTTGCTTGGCTGCATGAATCGCATCACGCAGCGGCTGAACCATCATCAGCATCCCAGGCCCACCACCATAAGGACGATCATCGACCGTACGGTGTTTGTCGTGGGTGAAATCCCGAGGGTTCCAGCACTCAATCTGCAGCAGGCCACTCTTGACGGCCCGACCCGTTACCCCGTGCTCGGTAATGGCTCGGAACATTTCCGGGAAGAGGCTGATCACCCCAATCCACATAAGAAACCTCCGGCACCCGTGTTAGCGCGGGAAACTAGAAACCAGGATCCCAATCAACTTCGATTGTTCGAGCAGTCAGATCAATATTCTTGATCACCTGCTCTTCCAGGAACGGGATCAGCCGCTCCTTTGCACCAAAGGCATCTTTTACATTGGCCTCAACCACCAACACATCGTTGGAGCCGGTTTCCATCAATTCGGTCACCTTGCCCAGGTCGTATCCCTTGGTGGTCATCACGGAGCAACCAATCAGGTCACGCCAGTAGAACTCACCTTCAGGCAACGCAGGCAACAGATCGGCGGCTACGCCAATCTCGACATTGGTCAATGCCAGGGCATCCTCGCGCACATCGATACCATCGAGCTTGCAGATCAGACCCTTGTTGTGACGCTTCCAGGCCGAAACCTGAATCTCACGCCATACCCCGTTCTGATTGATCAGCCAGGGGTTGTAATCGAAAATCGCTTCGGCAACATCGGTGAAGGAGTTCACTTTAAGCCAGCCCTTGATGCCGTAGACGGTACCCAGAGTGCCCAGAACTATAGGTTTTTCCACCTTAACTCCTTACCGCTTGGCTGATTAAGCAGCTTTTTTAGCGTCTTTGATCAGCTTGGCAACACGGTCAGAAACAGTGGCACCAGTAGCAACCCAATGCTCGATACGAGCCAGGTCCAGGTTCAGCTTTTCAGCGTTACCAGCAGCAACCGGGTTGAAGAAACCAACGCGCTCGATGAAGCGACCGTCACGGGCGCAACGGCTGTCAGAAACTACTACCTGGTAGAACGGACGCTTTTTCGCGCCACCACGTTGTAAACGAATGGTTACCATATCGTCCTCATGAACATCTAATGAACAAGGCCTGCAAATACGCAGACCCTAGCTTAAAATAAGCCGCGTAATTCTACTTGGATTCGTAATAATTGCAACCAAGCCTGCTATTTTTTGCGCAGGAGTTGGCATGAAAAAGGCTCACCGAAGTGAGCCTTTTTGCCTGACAAGCAGGAAAATCAGAACGGACCGCGTCCGCCACCACCGAATCCGGGTGGCAACATGTTCTTCATCTGGCCCATCATCTTGCGCATGCCACCCTTGCCGGACATCTTCTTCATCATGCGCTGCATCTCGGTGAACTGCTTGAGCAGCTTGTTCACGTCCTGCACCTGCATGCCGGAACCCGCGGCGATGCGACGCTTGCGGGAGCCCTTGATGAGATCGGGATGAGCACGCTCCTTGGGCGTCATGGAGCTGATGATGGCCTCCATCCGCACTGTGATCTTGTCATCCATCTGATCTTTCACGTTATCCGGCAGACCGGACATGCCGGGCAACTTGTCGAGCATGCCCATCATGCCGCCCATGTTGCGCATCTGGGCCAGCTGCTCGCGGAAATCTTCCAGATCGAAGCCCTTGCCGCTCTTGACCTTGTTGGCCAGCTTGGCGGCTTTTTCCTTGTCGACGTTGCGTTCCACCTCTTCGATGAGCGACAGCACGTCCCCCATGCCGAGGATGCGGGATGCGAGTCGATCCGGGTGGAAGGGCTCAAGGGCATCGGTCTTCTCGCCCATACCGATGAACTTGACCGGCTTGCCGGTGATGTGGCGCACCGACAGGGCGGCACCGCCGCGGGCGTCGCCGTCCGCCTTGGTGAGGATGACGCCGGTGAGCGGCAGCGCTTCGTTGAACGCCTTGGCGGTATTGGCAGCATCCTGACCTGTCATGGCATCCACCACGAACAGGGTCTCGACCGGCTTGATGGTGGCGTGGAGATCCTGGATCTCCGCCATCATCTCGGTGTCCACGTGCAGACGACCGGCGGTATCGACGATCACCACGTCATAGAATTTCTTGCGCGCCTGATCGATGGCGGCGGTGGCGATCGCCACCGGCTTCTGGGTCACATCGCTTGGGAAGAAATCGACCGAGATGTCATTGGCCAGGGTCTCGAGCTGCTTGATCGCCGCCGGGCGGTAGACGTCGGCACTGACCACCAGCACCTTCTTCTTGTGGCGCTCCTTGAGCAGCTTGGCGAGCTTGCCCACAGTCGTGGTCTTACCGGCACCCTGCAGGCCCGCCATCAGGATGATGGCCGGCGGCTGTGCGGCCAGATTGAGCTGCTCGTTCGCCTCTCCCATGACGGAGACCAGCTCGCCATGCACTATCTTGATGAAGGCCTGGCCCGGGCTCAGGGACTTGGCCACTTCCTGGCCGACTGCACGCTCTTTCACGCGGGCAACGAAGTCACGCACCACCGGCAGGGCCACGTCCGCCTCGAGCAGCGCCATGCGTACTTCACGCAAGGTATCCTTGATGTTCTCTTCGGTCAGTCGGCCACGGCCACTGACATTGCGCAGGGTGCGCGAGAGTCGTTCAGTCAAATTCTCAAACATGACGCATTCCGATTCTTGGCGTAACTAGTGGGGCATTATACCCCAGTCAGCACTGTGGGGACGATTACTCACCGCTTGAGGCGGTGACCCGCCATCGAATGAGCGGGTGTAACAAATGGAGGGCATTATACCCCAGTCAACGCCGGAGGACGATTATTCGCCGCACGGGGCTGTCAGCTGCTACTTATATATGGGCAGTTAGCCCCTGGCACAACTGGCGAGCATATCTTGTGCAAGGTATACTGCCCCTCTTATCCATAAAAGCTTGTTCGACAACGACCTGGTTATGATCGTGATCTCTGTTCTGGCCCTGGCGTTTTACCTGCTGGCCATCATCGCCTCTCTGCACCTGCTGCTCAGCGCCAAGCCCGTCGGGCAGGTGTCGCTGTTTGCCTGTGTCGGCCTGGCCCTGACTGCACATGGTGTGGCGGTGGGAAGCGAGGTGCTGGCCACCCATTCCGGCCAGAATCTCAGCATGTTGAACGTCGCCTCCCTGGTCAGCCTCATCATCAGCGGCTTCATGACCTGCGTTACCCGCCGTTTCAACGGCTGGATCCTGCTGCCCGTGGTCTACAGTTTCTCGGCCTTGCTGCTCGCCGCCAGCGCCCTGATTCCGGGCCGCTACATCACTCATCTGGAAGCGCACCCCCAACTGCTGCTGCACATCGGGCTCGCCTTGATGGCCTATTCGGTACTGATGATCGCCTGCCTGTTTGCGCTGCAGCTTGCCTGTCTGGATCGGCAGCTGAAGTCCAGAAAGATAAGCCATCTGCCCGCCATGCCGCCCCTGATGACGGTGGAGAAGCGTCTGTTCCAGCTCATCTCCGCGGGCCTGTTGCTGCTGACCCTCTCCATCGCCTCGGGTCTGTTCTTCCTGGAAGACATGTTTGCCCAGGGCAAATCCCACAAGGCCATCCTCTCGATCCTGGCCTGGTGCGTCTACGCCTTGCTGCTGTGGGGTCACCACACCCGTGGCTGGCGTGGTCGCAAGGTCATCATGCTGAGCCTCATCGGCAGCGTCATCCTGACCCTGGCTTACTTTGGCAGCCGCTTCGTCAAGGAAGTCTTGCTGAGCTGACGGTTCAGCACCCCAAAAACCACCCCAACAGGAGCCCTTCTTGGACAGTATCTCAACGAGCACATTACTGATTGTTCTCGTTATTTTGATTGTGTTGTCAGCCTTCTTCTCCAGTTCCGAAACCGGTCTGATGTCCCTCAACCGCTACAAGCTGCGGCATCTGGCCCAAACCAAACACAAGGCAGCCCGTCGGGTCGAAAAGCTGCTGGCCCGACCGGATCGCCTGCTTGGCCTCATCCTCATCGGCAACAACCTGGTCAACATTCTGGCCTCCGCCATCGCCACCATCGTCTGCATCCGGCTGTTTGGGGATCTCGGCGTCGCCATCGCCACCTTCGGCCTCACCCTGGTGGTGCTGGTGTTCGGGGAAGTCACCCCCAAGACACTGGCGGCCATGTTTCCCGAGCGCATCGCCTATCCCGCCTCCTGGGTCCTCAAGGGGCTGATGGTGCCCTTCGCCCCGCTGGTCTGGCTCATCAACAGCATCACCAACCTCTTGCTCAAGCTGCTGCGCCTCGAACATCGCAAGGATGACTCCCTCAACACCGAAGAGCTGCGCACCATAGTCAACGAGGCGGGCAGCCTCATCCCCCAGCGCCATCAGGAGATGCTGATCAGCATTCTGGATCTGGACAAGATGACGGTGGAAAACATCATGGTGCCGCGCAGCGAGATCTCTGCCATCGACATCAATGACGACTGGAAGAGCATACTGCGCCAGCTGGCCCACTGCGCCCACACCAAGATCCTGCTCTATCGCGACAATATTGACGACGTTGTCGGATTTTTACACTCTCGTGACGCCCTCAGGCTCGTCGCCAGGGACCAGTTCAGCAAGTCCAGCCTGCTGCGGGAAGTCGATCCCATCTACTTCATTCCACAAGGCACGCCGCTCAACGTGCAGCTGGCCAAGTTCCAGCGCAACAAGGAGAGGATCGGGCTGATTGTCGACGAGTATGGCGATATTCAGGGGCTGATCACCCTGGATGACATCCTGGAAGAGATAGTGGGCGACTTCACCACCTCCATGGCCCCGGCGCCGAGCGACGAGATCCACCCCCAGCCGGACGGATCCTTCCTGGTGGAAGGCTCCGCCAGCATCCGCGAGCTGAACAAGGAGATGCACTGGCACCTGCCCATCGACGGCCCGCGCACCCTCAACGGGGTGATTCTGGAGTACCTGGAGGAGATCCCCCAGCCCAACATCAGTGTCAGGCTGGCGGGTTACCCCATCGAAATCCTCGAAGTGGAAAACAACATGGTGAAGATGGCGAGGATCATGCCACACCTCTACCGTAACGAGTCAGGTTACGAGGATTGAAAAAAGGCTGCCGATGGCAGCCTTTTTTGTCTCACTCGCTCTCGTCATCCGGCTCCAGCACCAGGGTCGGGATCAACTCGCCAAACACCTGCTGCAGCTCGTCGCGGTTGGCCAGCAAGTCTTGCAGCGTATAGCCGTCCATCACCGCCAGGAAGGCGTTCATCGCCTCCTTCAGTGCACTCTTGAGCAGGCAGACAGAGACAATATGGCAGACGGGGGAACCGCAGTCGATCCCATCCAGATTGCCTTCCAGCGCCCGGATCACCTGGCCTATGTTCACGCTCTCAGGGGAACAGGCCATGCGGATCCCGCCATTCTTGCCACGCTGGGACTGCAGATAACCCAGCTTCACCAGCTGGTTCACCACCTTCACCATGTGATTGCGAGAGACGTCATACAAGGCAGACACCTTGGCCACGCTCGACAATTCCCCCTCCGGCAACGTGGCCAGATAGAGCAGGGCTCTCAATCCAAAATCGGTATAGCTTGTTAGTCTCATAGTGCCTGTGGCGCATAGCGCAAAGAATTGATGATTGATCCAGATCAATTAAACATTTAGGATGCAACTTATTAAGTGACATTCCAGATGTTCAATTAGAAAGGACCTCCTATGTTAGACCAAGCCACCATCGCCGTCATCAAGAGCACCATTCCTTTGCTCGAATCGGCGGGGCCTGCCCTTACCCAGCACTTCTACCAGCGCATGTTCAGCCACAACCCCGAGTTGAAGGATGTGTTCAACCTGGCTCATCAGCGCAGTGGCGGCCAACCCCTGGCCCTGTTCAGCGCAGTGGCGGCCTACGCCAGGAATATAGACAACCTGGGGGCCCTGGCCGGTGCCGTGGAACGCATCGCCCACAAGCACACGGGTTTCCTGATCCAGCCGGAACAATATCACATTGTGGGTAGTCATCTCTTGGCCACGCTCAAAGAAATGGGTGGCAGCGCGGTGACTGACGAGGTATTGGAGGCCTGGGGCAAGGCTTATGGGGTGCTGGCCGATATCTTTATCGGCCGGGAGGGCGAGCTCTACCGGGAGAAGGCGAGCGAGATCGGCGGCTGGCAAGGTGCTCGCGCTTTCCTCATCAAGGAGAAGCGCCAGGAGAGCGAGCTTGTCACCTCCTTCGTGCTGGCCCCCGTCGACGGCAAGCCCGTACTGCGCTTCAAGCCGGGGCAATATATCAGCATCAGGCTCAATCACCCGACACTGGAGCATCAGGAGATCCGCCAATACTCCCTCTCCGATGCCCCTAATGGCCGCGACTACCGCATCAGCGTCAAGCGCGAGCCCCAGGGCCAGGCCTCCAACCTGCTGCATGACCAGCTTCACATCGGTGACGAGGTGGCGCTGATGCCACCGGCGGGGGACTTCTTCCTGCAGACCGAGACGGCCACCCCAGTGGTACTGATCTCCGCCGGAGTGGGTCTGACCCCCATGCTGAGCATGCTGAACCAGTTGCTGGCTGAACAAGCGGGGACTGAAATCCGCTGGCTGCACGCTTGCGAGCATGGCGCCCAGCATGCCTTCAAGGAAGAGATCCAGATAAAGAGCAGCCAGCACGCCAGCTTGCAGAGCCGGGTCTGGTATAGGACACCTGCCGAACAGGACGTGCAGGGGCAAGATTACGACTTCAGCGGCACCCTGGCGCTGGAACAGGTCACTGACCTCATCCCGGCCAACGCTCACTACTACTTCTGCGGCCCCCTGGGCTTTATGAAGGCTGTGAAAGATCAGCTGAGCAGTTTGGGCGTCCCCGCAGACAGAATGCATTACGAGGTGTTCGGCCCCCATCAGGATCTCTGATCCCGCCTCCTGACAGGGAAAATGAACAAGGCCCACGAACGCAGGTTCGCGGGCCTTGTTGTATCGAGTGGCCTGGCTTGCCGGACTTAGTGCATCGCCTTGGCGCGGGCGATGGCATTGGCGGGCATGCGATTACCGAGTCGGCTCAGCAGGCTAGCCGCCTTCTGGTGGGTCGCCTTGTCGCCGATGACGGCGCCGTGCAGCCAGTGGTAGGCCTCCTCGTAATCCAGCGGACTGCCCATACCCTGCAACAGCATCTCGACCCACTCTATCTGGGCCCGCTGGAAACCCAGGCTGGCAGCCTCCCGCATCAGGGTCTCGGCCCGTACCAGGTCCTTCTGGACCAGGATGCCTTTCCAGTAGTAGCGCCCCAGCTGCTCCAGTGCGGGAGCCAGGCCCTGATTGGCCGCCTCCCACATGTATTGCACGCCTACCTGGGCATCCGGCTTGGTGCAGACGCCCCAGGCCAGCATGTCCCCCCACAGGAACTGATAGGCCGGGATCTTCATCACAGAGGCGCGTGCCTCTATGTCCTGGGTCAGCTGGCACCTGTCCTGCTTCACCCGGGTCAGATGACGTCCCTGCTCTATCCAGTTGAGCAGCTCGTCCTGCCGATAGAGCGGCACAGCCTGCAGCTCTCCCTTGGCCAGGGATCCAGGATTCACCGCCCTGGGCAGCGGAGCAGCCGCCGGGGTTGATGCCACTGGAGCGGGTGCATCAACGCTCGACAGCACAGGGGTCGGAGCAGCGGCAGCCGTAGGCAACGCTGCCGACGCCACCGGCGCTGGGGCAACGGCAGCTGACGGTACAGGTGCGATGGCCGGTAGAGTCGCTGATGCAACCTGTGCTGATGACGGGGCGGTCGATGGCAAAGCCGCCGAGGGGGTCGGGACTGTGGTGGCCGCCACCGACTGGGTTTGTGTGGCCGCCGAGATCGGCTCGGCCCCCTGCAAGGGGAGGCTGCACAAACCGACGAGGCCGATGAGGGTACTGGGTTTCATCATAGGGATCTCCTGCTGCCCTCTTTATCGGCAGCCGGGTCCATCTCCTTAGTCCGCCATGGCAAACCCCGGAAATGACAAAGGGGAGCCTGGGCTCCCCTCATGATCGACGCTGCGGCTTACTTGACGAAGTCGACACCCAGCTGGATATCGGCCTTCAGGGTAGCCAGCATGCTGTCCATGGACTCTTGCTCGAAGGCGCTCAGCTTGCCGTAGTCCAGCACGCTCTCGACACCGTTCTTGCCCAGCAGCACCGGCTGCGCGAAGAAGGTGGCGTGCTCGCCGTTGCCTTCCACATAGGCGCACTCGATGACATTGGCTTCGCCCTGCAGACCCTTGATGAGGGACAGACCGAAACGGCAAGCAGCCTGACCCATGGAGAGAGTGGCAGAACCGCCACCGGCCTTGGCTTCCACCACTTCGGTACCGGCATTCTGGATGCGCTTGGTCATGGCAGCCGCTTCTTCCGCGGTGAAGCTGGCCCCTTCGATCTGGGACAGCAGCGGCAGAATGGTCACGCCACTGTGGCCACCGATCACGTTGACGCGGATCTTGTCGATGTTCAGGCCCTTGGCCTCGGCCACGAAGGTCTCGCCACGGATGACGTCCAGGGTGGTCACGCCGAACAGACGACGCTTGTCATAGACGCCGGCCTTCTTCAGCACTTCGGCGGCGATGGCGACCGTGGTGTTGACCGGGTTGGTGATGATGCCGATCAATGCCTGCGGGCAGGAGGCGGCACACTTCTCCACCAGGTTCTTGACGATACCGGCGTTGATGTTGAACAGATCGGAACGATCCATGCCGGGCTTGCGCGCCACGCCGGCAGAGATCAGCACGACATCGGCGCCGACCAGAGCCGGGCTCGGATCTTCACCGCAGAAACCTTTTACTTTCACGTCAGTCGGAATATGGCTCAGGTCCGCCGCCACGCCCGGAGTGACCGGGGCAATGTCATACAGGCTCAACTCGGAACCGGCAGGCAGGCGATTTTTCAACAGCAGAGCAAGGGCTTGGCCGATGCCACCGGCGGCACCCAGAACGGCAACTTTCATGATCAACTCCATGTCTAAGCGTAGGTTTAAGGTTGTTTCTAGTTGGGTTAACGCTGTTTCTTATTGTGCGCCTCACCTTAAAGGATCCCCTGCTAAAAAACAATCTGATAACAGTTGTAATCACGGGTTCTGTGAGCCAGAGAGCAAGCGGTGACGAAAGCGGAGAGGAATATGCGATAAATGGGAGGAAAGACACAGATTTCCTGTGTCTCCCTCACCATTAAGAGGTAAATACGACTGCTTCAGGACTGGAATGCCAGTGCCCGCTTCTCGCACCAGCGGAAACCAATTGTTAACAATCCATTCATGGTCAGGTAGAGGCCCCCGGCCACGGTAAACACCGCCAGAGTGTCATAGGTCTGGGCGTTGAGACGCTGGGCCAGCCCCATGATGTCCATGATGGTGATGGTGCTGGCGAGCGAGCTGCCCTTGAGCACCAGGATCACTTCGTTGGAGTAGGCAGGCACCAGCCGACGGGCGGCGTGGCGGGTCTTCATCCACAGGGTCTGCCCGGCGGAGAAGCCGAGTGCGCGGCAGGCTTCCACCTCGCCGGCGGGGATGGCGTCGAGCGCCCCCTTGAACAGCCGGGTGGAGTAGGCCGCGGTGTTGAACCCGAGCGCCAGCACGGCGCAGAACCAGGGTTGCTTGAGCAACGGCCAGAGCGGCCCCGCCTTGAGCCATTCAAACTGGCCAGGCCCGTAGTAGATGAGGAAGATCTGGATGAGCAGAGGCGTGCCGGTAAAAACCAGCACCCACAGCTGTACAAGCTGGGTCACCACCGGAAGGCGGCGTTCTAGCACCCAGGTCATGCCAGCCGCCATCAGCACGCCAAGCAGCAGGCTGAACGCGGTGAGCTGCAGGGTAATCGCCAGCCCCCCCAGCAGGGTCATCAGGTAATCCTGCATGGTCAGCCTCCGTAACGGCGGGTGTAACGGGCAGCCTGCTTCAAGCCAAACTCACTCACCAGGCTGATGGCCAGGTAGATGAGGGCGGCGGCGGCGTACCAGGTGAAGGGTTCATAGGTGCTGGCCGAGGCCATCTGGGCCTGGCGCATCATCTCGTTCACCCCGATGAGCGACACCAGGGCCGTGTCTTTGAGCAGCACCAGCCACTGATTGCCCAGCCCCGGCAGGGCGTGACGCCAGGCCTGGGGCAGCACGATGCGAAAGAAGATATGGCTCTTGCCAAGACCCAGCGCCAGCGCAGCCAGCCGCTGCCCGGCGGGCACCGCATTGAGCGCCGCCCGCAGAGTCTGGGTCGCATAGCTGGCGAACAGCAGGGAGAGCGCCAGCACGCCGCAGGCGAAGGGGCTGAACTCCACATACTCGCCGGTGATGAGGAACAACACCTGGGTCGAGCCGAAGTAGATGAACAGCACCACCAGCAGCTCGGGCAAACCACGAATGAGCGTGGTCAGCGTGGCCACAGGCCACACCAGCCAACGCTGCTTGCTGAGCTCGGCGGCGCTGAATGCCAGCGCCAGCGCCATGCCCCCGACCAGTGATGCCAAGGCCAGCCCCAGGGTCATCCAGGCTGCATCCAACAACAGGCTCAGCATGGCTTACTGCGCGAAGTACTTGTCGAAGATCTTCTGATAGGTGCCGTTGGCCTTGATCTCGGCCAGCCCCTTGTTCAGCTGGGTCAGCAGCTCCTGGTTACCCTTGGCCACGGCGATGCCAAAGCCGGTACCGAAGTACTTGGCGTCGGTCACCGGCGTGCCGATGACACCGTACTCCTTGTGCTGCTTGAGCCAGTCGGCGGCAACGGCGGTGTCGGCGAAGACGCCATCGGTGCGACCGTTCATCATGTCGAGGAAGGCGCTCTGGTAGCTGGCGTAGGGCACGGTCAGCAGACCCTTGCTCACCCAGTTGTCCACCAGGTAGGACTGATGGGAGGTGCCGTTCTGCACGCCGACTGTCTTGTCCACCAGCTCTTCAGGCCCCTTGAAGGCGCCCTTCTTGGCCACGAAGACCGCGGAGTTCTCGTAATAGATGTCGGAGAAGTCGACCTGGGCTGCCCGCTCCGGGGTTACGTCCATGGCGGCAATGACGGCGTCATAGCGACGGAACTTGAGGCTGGGGATCAGGCTGTCGAAGGCCTGGTTGTGGAAGCTGCACTCCAGCTTGGCCTGCTCGCAGACGGCGCGGGCCAGATCGATGTCAAAGCCCTGGAACTCGTTCTTGTCATCCAGGTATTCGAACGGCGCATAAGTGGCCTCGGTGGCGAACTTGATCTCCTTGGCCAGCACCGAGGTGCTCAGCAGACCCATGGCAGCAACCAGCAACAGACTCTTTTTCATGACAGCTTCCTTATCGATTCAGTATCAATGCATCAAGAATTCGGCAAACCGGCTGGTTTGCGGGGATTGGAAGATGGCGGCGGTGCCGGATTCGATGATCCGCCCCTTCTCCAGATAAATCACCTGACTGGCCACCTTGCGGGCGAACTCCACCTCGTGGGTCACCACCACCTGGGTGATGCCGGTCTGGCTCAGGGTGCGGATGATCTCCGCCACCTCTTTGGTTATTTCAGGATCGAGGGCCGCGGTCGGTTCATCGAACAGCAGCACCTGGGGATCCATCATCAGGGTACGGGCTATGGCCACCCGCTGCTGCTGACCGCCGGAGAGGCGCGCAGGCCAGGCATCCCGCTTGTCGGCCAGCTGCAACTGGGCCAACAGGTAGGCGCCCTTCTCGATGGCGGCCGCCTTGCTCATGCCGAGCAGTTTTACGGGCGCCTCGATGAGATTCTCCATCACGGTGAGATGGGGCCACAGATTGTACTGCTGGAACACCATGCCCACCTTGCGGCGCAAGGCCTGGGCCTGACGGTTGAATTCGGCGGCGGAAAGGTTGGACGGGAAAGAAAATTCACTGTCGGCTATGCGCAGCACACCCGCATCCGGGGTGTCCAGCAGGTTCATCATCCGCAGCAGCGAACTCTTGCCCGCACCGCTCGGGCCCAGCAATACCAAGGTCTCGCCGGGTGCAGTCCGGAAGCTGACCTGTTGCAGTACCGGCACCTTGTGCCAGGATTTTTCGATGCCGATTAATTCGATACCCATACAGCCCAATTGAATAAGTTTTCAAAATTTCGTCCTGATTCTAGCGCCAGCATAAGTTGATGCAAGCTATATTTGAATCAATATGCAGAACAAGCGCCGCTTCCTTGCCAAAACAGGCATATGAATGCAAAATAGCAGCGCTGTTCGTATCTGCCGCCTGAGCGTGACAGGCGGTCACCTCCCTCATTCGTGAGTCCAAGATGAAACATAACGACAAGCAAGAAAAACTGGCCAAGGCCTTTAAAGCCTTGCTGAAAGAGGAGCGCTTTGGCTCCCAGGCAGAGATAGTCACTGCCCTGCAAGAGATGGGCTTTGAGAACATCAACCAGTCCAAGGTCTCGCGCATGCTGAGCCGCTTCGGCGCCGTTCGCACCCGCAACGCCAAGATGGAGATGGTCTACTGCCTGCCGGTGGAGCTGGGTGTGCCCACCACCTCCAGCCCGCTCAAGAATCTGGTACTGGATGTCGACCACAACGGCGCCCTGGTGGTGATCCACACCAGCCCGGGTGCGGCCCAGCTCATCGCCCGCCTGCTCGACTCCCTCGGCAAGGCCGAAGGTATCCTCGGCACCATAGCCGGTGATGACACCATCTTCATCACCCCGACCAGCGACACCGACATCGAAGAGCTCTACCTCTCCGCCCTCGAGCTGTTCGAACAGACCCCCTGATCGGGTCGCGCTCGCGCCACCTGAACGAAAAATCCCGGCCAAGGCCGGGATTTTTGTTTCTGCACGATCGGCAAGTCGTTACTTACCCTGGGCGACCAGAAAATCGATGGAGGGGGCGAAGAAGGCAGCCCCTGTCACCGCCCTGGTGAAGCGCAGCAGGTGATCGAAGTGGCTGCCCTCCCCCTTGTACATGCTGGCCAGCATGGCATTGAAGTGCTGCGGGGTGCGGCAGCAGGAGATGAAGTAGAGCCCCTGCTCGGTCATGGTGCCCCAGGGCATGCTCTGGCGCAGTATCTCCATGGACTCCCCCTTCGGGGTCTTGAGGTTGACCCGCTTGATGTGGGAGGTCAGCGGCTTGTCGGCAGACTCGTACTCGATGTTGTCTGCCTTGGTACGGCCAATGATGTCTTCCTGCTCCTTCAGGGCCAGCTTCTCCCAGTCGCTCATGGCATGCACCCAGCGCTGGACATGGACATAGGATCCGCCGGCAAACTCGCCCCCCTCCAGCAGTGCCACCTCGGCCCTGTGTTCATCCTGGGGGTTCTCGGTGCCGTCGACGAAACCGGTCAGGTCGCGGCAATCTAGATTGCGGAAACCACGCACCTCTTCGGCCAGCTCCACCAGCCCGGCCAGCAGCGCCATCACCCGCTGCCCGGCGTGATGGAGCACGTCGACCCGATCCGCACGCAGTTGCACGAAGAGATCGAACGGGGTATTCGGGGCCTCCTGGCCATTGGCCTCCTGCGCCATGAAGCCACGGAACAGGGGCGGACGGGCGACAGGGTAGATAGCATCCCAACCCTCGGCGCCGACGGCAACCAGGCCGCTGAAACCGGCGTCGGGGAAATCGGCACTCACCGCATCCCACAGAACCGGCAGCTTGGCCAGACGGGCCGCCAGCTCGGCACCGTCACCGGTGCGATTGAACATCAGATAGAGGGCATGCAGATTCGGCTCTGCGCAGATCCCGGCTTGGGCTTTCATTTCTCTCTCCAAAGACATTGGCTATGGGCGTGGCGCGATTATAAACCGGAACGGGGTCAATTCCTTGATTTCACATCACTATATAGGGTCAAACAACACCAGCGAATGGGGGGCCACAGTGACGCGCGCCCTCTCTCCCTCAAGGGGTTCCCCTATGCTGGCTTCCAGCTGCTGACCGGCACATTCCACCAACACCCGGCAGTGATGACCGAGGAACTGCTGCTCCCGCACCAGCAAGTCGCCGTCAGTGGCGGCCGTCAACACCAGCTGCTGGGGCCTTAGCATCAGCTGCAGCCGCTCTCCCGGGGCGCGACCGTGCGGCTCATGGCCACAGATGACCCCGAGCGCTGTCTGCACGCAGTGGCTGTCCACCACCTCGGCCGCCAGATAGTTGACCCCACCGAGAAACTCCGCCACGAAGCGGTTCTCGGGGCGGCGATAGAGCTGCTCAGGCTGCCCCACCTGCTCGATATGACCGGCCCGGAACAGTGCCAGCCGGTCGGCGAAGGCGAACGCCTCCTCCTTGCTGTGGCTGACGAAGATGGCGCCTATCCCCTGACGCTTGAGCAGGGCGCGGATCTCGAGGATCAGCTTCATCCGCACCTGGGTGTCGATGTTGGAGAAAGGCTCGTCCAGCAGCATCAATCTGGGCTTGCACACCAGGGCGCGGGCGATGGCAACCCGCTGCTGCTGGCCACCGGAGAGCTGATGGGGATAGCGCTCCCCCAACCCCTGCAGATTGACCAAGGTCAGCGCCTCCTCGATCTGCTGCTGGCGGCTATCGCGAGGCACCTGGGTCAGCCCGAAGCCGATGTTCTCGGCCACCGTCAGATGGGGGAAGAGGGCGTAATCCTGAAAGATCATGCCGATGTGGCGACGCTCAGGCGACACCGTCACGCCGGGCCCGTCCAGCAGGGTATCCCCGAGACGAATGCTGCCTTCCGCCAGCGGCAACAGGCCGGCGACCGCCTTGAGCAGCGTGGTCTTGCCACAGCCACTCGCTCCGAGCAGGCAGACGATCTCGTTGTCGGCCACCGTCAGGGAGAGCTGTTCCAGCACGTTCTGGCCGTTGTAACGGCAGCTTACCTTCTCTACTTGCAAGCAAGACACGACTCAGTTCCTCTCGTTTCGCAGCAGACCTAATGGCCCGGGCTGTCCAGACTGCGGTTGACCCAGATAAGCGGCACCAGCCCCACCAGCACGATGACGATGGCGCCGAGCGCCCCCCGCTCCAGCATCTCGTCCGAGACAAACTGGTAGACGTGGGTGGCCAGGGTCTCGAAGTTGAACGGCCGCAGCAGCAGGGCCGCGGGCAGCTCCTTCATGGATTCAATGAACACCAGCATGGCGCCGGCAAAGAGGCCGCGCCGTACCAGCGGCAGATGCACCCGCCGCAGCATGCCCCCCGTCCCCTGTCCCAGGGTGCGGGCCGCCATGTCGAGGCTGGGGGAGATCTTGCCCATGCTGCTCTCCACCGAGCCGATGGCGATGGCCACGAAGCGCACCAGGTAGCCGAATACTATGGCGGTGAGGGTACCGGTCAGCAGCAGACCGGGCCCCTGCATCCCGAGCCACTCGGCCAGATCGTTGAGACCAAAATCCAGCGCCGTCAGCGGTACCAGTACCCCTATGGCGAGCACTGTACCCGGCATGGCATAGCCGGTGGCGGCGATGCGCAGGGGGAGCAGGCTGCGGGTACCACCATCGAGGCGACGGAAGAAGCCGAGCAGCAGGGCGATGACCATGGCGAGCAGGGCAGTCAGGGCCGAGATGAGCAGACTGTTGCCAGCGAAGCGCACGAACTCCGGCGTCCACGACAGTGCGAAATAGCGCACCCCGTAGTCCAGCAGTATCACGAACGGCAGGCCGAAACCGGCCAGCACCAGCCCCCAGCACCAGAGCCCGGCCAGCAGACGGCTGGCCCCCTTGAGGGGGTAGCGCAGGGGCTGCTCATGACCCATGGATTTCTGGAACACCTGCTGGCGCTGGCGGGAGCGGCGCTCCAGGGCGATGAGCAGCACCACCGCCAGCAACATCAGACAGGAGAGACGGGCGGCGGTGGCCAGGCTGCCATAGCCGAGCCAGGTGTCGTAAATGGCCGTCGTCAGGGTGTTGATGGCAAAGAAGTGGACGGTGGCGAAGTCCGCCAGAGTCTCCATGGCCACCAGCGACGCCCCCACCATGATGGCAGGACGGGCCAGGGGCAGGCTGAGGCGACGAAAGCTCTGCCAGGGGGTGCAGCCGAGCAAGCGGCTGGAGTGAATGAGGCTGACCGACTGCTCCAGGAAGGAGGCGCGCGCCAGCAGATAGACATAGGGGAAGAGCACCAGCGCCAGCACCCAGGCGGCACCGCCGAGGGAGCGGATGGCCGGGAACCAGTAATCGGCCGGGCTCTGCCAGTCAAACAGGGATCTCAGCCCCGCCTGCAGCGGGCCCGAGTAGTCGAGCAGGTCGGTATAGACATAAGCCACTATGTAGGAGGGCATGGCCATGGGCAGCATCAGCGCCCACTGCAGGGCGCGGCGCCCCGGCACCTGGCACATGGCGACCAGCCAGGCGGTGGGCACCCCGAACAGCAGGCTGAGCAGCACTACCCCCAGCACCAACCCTGAGGTGTTGCCAAGGTAATCGAGCAGCACCGTATCGGCGAGGTGGCGAAACAGGTCTCCGTCTGCCGAGAAGGCAGAGAAGATGAGGGCAAGCACCGGTAAACCCAGCAGCAGGGCGGTGGCCCAGCTGCCGGCAATCCATCCAAAATTTTTCATGAGACCACAGAGATTGATGGGGCCCTTGGCCCCATCTGATTACAAGTCGAATTTCACTTCATCCAGCAGTTGCAAGGCGTCCTTGCGGTGCTTGGCGTAGTCGCTGACCGGCATGGGGTCAGACTTGAAACTGCCCCAGGACTTGACCATGGCGGAAGGCTCGACCCCGGCCTTGACCGGGTACTCGGCATTCACGTCCGCGTACATGTGCTGGGCGGTGTCGCCAGAGAGAAACTCCATCAGCTTCTGGGCCGCGTCCTTGTTCTTGGCGTACTTGGTCATGGCCACACCGCTCACGTTGACGTGGGCACCGCGATCACCCTGGTTCGGGAAGTTGATGTAGACCGCATCTGCCCAGGATTTCTGTGCCGGGTCTTTCAACATGGCACCCAGGTAGTAGCTGTTGCCCAGAGAGAGGTCACAGATACCATCCTTGATCGCCTTGACCTGATCCCGGTCGTTGCCTTGCGGCTTGCGCGCCAGGTTGGCCTTGACCCCTTCCAGCCAGGTTTTAGCGTCCGCCATGCCGTGATGGGCGATCATGGACGAAACCAGCGCCACATTGTACTCGTGCTTGCCGCTGCGGGTACAAATTTTTCCTTTGAATTCAGGCTTGGCCAGATCTTCGTAACTGATGGTGTCGAGCTTGCCGAGGCGATCCTTGCTGGAGTAGATGGCGCGTACCCGGGTGGTCAGGGCGAACCACTTGTTGTCCGGATCCCGATAGATGGACGGGATGTTCTCCTGCAGCGTCTTGCTGTCCACCGGCTGCACCAGATCCTTCTCCACCAGATCGGTCAGGCGGCTGATGTCGACGGTCAGCATCAGATCCGCCGGGGAGAGCTTGCCTTCGCGCTCCAGACGCTCGTTCAGCCCCTCTTTGGCAAACACCACGTTGACCTTGATACCGGTCTCTTTCTCAAACTGCTGGATGATGGGCTTGATCAGCTCATCCTGCCGAGTGGAGTAGACATTCACTTCCGCAGCGGCAAAGGCCGACTGGGCGATCAGCGAGGAGAACACCAGCGCCAGCATCTTCATTTTCATCATCCATTCCTTGTCTGTGCATAAAGTGATAACTATTTTCGTTTGCATTCTGCATGAATCAGGATGAGAGGATCAAGGTGGTTTACAGAGGTAGGGCCACATATTTAATCGCCGCTAAAACAAAAAGACCGGATGGAATCCCACCCAGTCTCTCCATGACCACGTATTCTCTTTTTCTGCCGGGTCTGCCTGAGTGCTACTCGGGCTTAGCCACCGGCTCCATGGCGCGGGATCACAGTGCCTCGTCGTCGCTCTCGCCGGTACGGATGCGCACTGCCTGCAGCAAGTCATAGACGAAAATCTTGCCGTCCCCTATCTTGCCGGTATAAGCCGCCTTGCAGATGGCCTCGATCACCCCTTCCACGTTCTCGTCGGCGGTGGCGATCTCCAGCTTTACCTTCGGCAGGAAGTCGACCTGGTACTCGGCCCCCCGGTATAATTCGGTATGCCCCTTCTGGCGACCGAAGCCCTTGACCTCGGACACGGTCAGACCCTCGACCCCCAGGTTGGCGATGGCCTCGCGCACATCGTCCAACTTGAAAGGTTTGATAATCGCAGTAATCAGCTTCATCTGGTTGCTCCCAATCCATGGTATGTCATGAAGAGGTCATCAATTCTTGTGCCAAGTATTTTTATTGTTTATTTTCATAAAGATAGCCGTTAACCCTTGAGCCGTTTCGGCTCAGGATCACCAAGGAAGCGCATCTCGCCCCATAATGAGGCACCAAGCTGCACCAGACTCCCTTGATGCACCAAATGAGAGCATCACCCCATGTTAGTCATCTCCAACAGCGTGATCATTCCCTGGCATGAGCTGCAGTTTCAGACCATGCGTGCCCAGGGCACCGGGGGCCAGCACGTCAACAAGACGGACTCCGCCGTCTGGCTGCGCTTCGATTACCGCGACTCCCCCAGCCTGCCGGACCTCTATAAGGAGGGGTTGGAGAAGCTCAGCGACAGCCGGGTCCACGATGGCTTCATCCAGATCAGGGTCGAGACCCACCGCAGCCAGGACATGAACCGCAAGGAGGCCATGAGCCGCCTGACTGAACTGCTGAAAAAAGCCGCCTGGCGTCCCAAGGCGCGCCACGCCACCAAGCCGACCCGCAGCTCCCAGCGCAAACGGGTCGACGCCAAGAAGCGCAAAGGCGAGATCAAGTCGGCCCGTGGCAAGCCCGGGATGGAGTGAGCCGTTCAGGCCGAGGAAGAGAGACCCATGAGATACAGTTTTTGTGAGAGCGCCCAGGGCCCCCTGCTCGTCGCCATCGACCAGGATGGCCTGCGTTATGTTGAGTTCGTGCGGGGGGAGCAGCCGGTCACCCCCACAGCGGAATGGCAACGGGACGATGTGGCCCTGGCCCCCTACCTCGAGCAGTTCGAGGCCTATTTTGCCGGCCGGCTGCAGCGCTTCACGCTGCCGCTCGCCGCCAGAGGCACCCCCTTCCAGCAGTCGGTGTGGCGCGCCCTGTGCGACATCCCCTACGGCGAGACCGTCAGCTATCTCGAGATAGCCCAGGCCATCGGCAACCCCAAGGCGGTGCGAGCCGTCGGGGCGGCCAACGGCCGCAACCCCCTGAGCATCATAGTGCCCTGTCACCGAGTGATAGGCAGCAGCGGTGCGCTGACGGGGTACGCCGGCGGCATTCCCATCAAACGCTGGTTACTGGCACTGGAACAGCAGGCGGTCGACAAATTCACCCTGGCTCCTTGAGCCCCTGATTAACCGGCCGCATCCCGTTCACAACGCTGCTTGCTGACACTGGGGCAAGGGAACGGAGGCTTTGCACTGACACCTTCGGGCGTTTAGCAAAATGAACAGAGTATGAAGAATCGCCTCAGAAGGGCTTCAGACAACATCAGGCATCATGGCCTCACACTTGGATGGCACGGCTCATCCCTCATTCAAGTGGCACCCATGTGACGCTTCCAATCTGTCTTTTTCCCCGCGCCTCCTCTGAGGCGCTTTTTTTTTGCCCGAGTGGCCACAAAAAAGCCCGCTGAAGCGGGCTTTGATCTGAAGCCGCGAGCCTCTAGGTCACTCAGAGGGCGAGGAACAGGCCAGCGAGCGAGGCGCTCATCAGGTTTGCCAGCACCCCCGCCAGTATGGCGCGCATGCCGTAACGGGCGATGAAGGACTTGCGCTCCGGCACCATGGCCCCCAGGCCGCCAATCAGGATCGCCATGGAGGAGATGTTGGCGAAACCGCACAGGGCGAAGGTGACGATTGCCTTGCTCGACTCGTTCAGAGTCTGATCCTGCACCAGGGCGATGAAGGCGACGAACTCGTTGATGACGATCTTGGTGCCGATCAAGGCGCCGGCGGCCTGAGCCTGATCCCAGGGCACGCCGATCAGCCAAGAGACGGGGGCGAACAGCCAGCCCAGGATGATCTGGAAGCTGAGATCCAGCCCCACCAGATCACCGGCCCAACCCAACAGGCCGTTGAGCATGGCGATCACCCCGACGAACGCCAACAGGGTCGCGCCCACCGCCACAGCGATGTTGAGGCCGGACATGGCGCCATCGGCCGCCGCTTCAATTACGTTGGTGGCGCGCGGGATCACCACATCTTCATGATGATCTTCCTCATCGGCACCGGGCGGTACCAGGATCTTGGCCATGGCCAGACCGGCAGGTGCCGACATGAAGGCGGCGGCGATCAGATATTTCAGCTCGACCCCGATGCTGGCATAGCCCACCAGGGTGCCACCGGCCACCGAGGCGAGACCGCAGCTCATCACCGCAAAGAACTGGGAGTCAGACATCTTGGAGAGGTAGGGCTTGACCACCAGGGGGGCCTCCACCATGCCGACGAAGATGTTGGCGGTGGCGGAGAGGCTCTCGGCACGGCCGGTGCCCAGCAGCTTCTGCAGACCGCCGCCCAGCAGGGCGATGACCCGCGGCATCAGGCCGATGTGGTAGAGGATGGCGATCACCGCGGAGAAGAAGATGATGACCGGCAGCACGTTGAACGCGAAGATGAAGCCCAGTTTGAACTTGGCCAGATCCCCGAACAGGAAGGCGATCCCCTCCTGGCCGTAGCCGATCACGCTGCTGACACTCTCGCTGACGCCGTTGAGCACCTGCTGACCGGCTGGCAGCCAGAGCACCAGGGCGGCGAAGAGGACTTGCAAACAGAGGGCGAAGCCCACTGTTCTCAACGGGATACGACGACGATTATCAGAGCAGAGTGCGGCTAGCGCCAGGATACTCAAGATGCCGAGCAGGGCGATCATAGGGATTCCATCTATTGGGACTGAAGATGGGCGCGGATTCTGCTCCCCAGCCCCCATCACTGCAAGTCCACCTGGTTACAACCCTGTTAGCAAAAACGTTTGCACCATATCGGTTGCGCCAACTGGCTGATTTGGCTCGTGTTTGGTATCAGGCGAAAGTCAGTGTTCCTGTATGGAAACGATTATTCCTCCACACCGGACAATCTGCCCCCCAGCCAGGGAGCCAGCCGCTGCGCCCAGTAGGGTTCGGGGCCGAAGCTCTCCTTGAGGAAGTCGATGAAGAGGCGGATCTTGGGATCCAGGTGCTCCCGCCTGGCGTAGACGGCGTGCACCGCCATCTTCTGGTTCGGGCGCCACTGGGGCAGCAGGGGGATGAGCTGGCCGGATTGCAGCTCCTTGTCCAGCAGGTAGTTGGCTACATAGGCGATGCCGAGCCCGGCCAGGGCGGCATCCCGCACCGCCTCCGCCAGATCCACCCGATAGTTGCCTGCCACCTGCACCGTCTGGCGCTCCTTGCCCTGGCGAAACGACCACTCGTGGTAGCGCCGCTCCCGGCTCTGGTAGGTGATGCAGTTGTGCCTGGCCAGCTCCCTGGGGTGCAGCGGGGTACCGTGGCTCAACAGATAGTCCGGCGAGGCCACCAGCACGAAGCCGATGTCCGCCAGCCGCTGCCCCACCAGGGCTTCGGGCTTGTCCTCGTAGGTGGTGATCCAGAGATCCAGCCCCTCATCCACCAGGTTGGTGCGGTGATCGAACAGGGAGACTTCCAGCTCAAGATCCGGGTAACGCGCCTGGAATGCCTTGAGCCGAGGGATCACGTGCAAGCGGCCGAAGGACTGGCCCACCCCCAGGTGCAGCACACCGCTCACCTTGCCGCGCCGCTCCGCCACCATGGAGTCCGCCTCCAGGGCCACCGCCACCAGGGTTCGGCAGTGGCGGGCATACTCCTGGCCGAGTTCAGTCAGGGAGAAGCGGCGGGTGGTACGCTGCACCAGCTGGGCGCCGAGCTCGGTCTCAAGCTGAGCCAGCTGCTTGCTGATATGGGACTTGGAGACCCCGAGCCGCCGCGCGGCGGCAGAGATGCCCTGCTCGCGGACCAGGGCATCGAAGATCACCATTTGGGGAAGACGTTGCAGCACGGGATAACCAGAGTGAGTGGCGGGCCTCCATTATTCCAGAGCCGCCCGCCAGGGGGTAGGGTCAGCGCCCCAGCGCCTCGATGATCTGCTGTTTGAGAGGATCATCCGACGGATTCTGATTGGCACCATAGCTCGCAATCAGCTTGCCATCGCGGCCCACCAGATATTTGTGGAAGTTCCAGTTCGGTGCATCCCCATCGGCGGCAGCCGCCAGCCCCTTGAACAGCGGCACCGCATCGGCGCCCCGCACCGAAACCCGATTGAACATGGGGAAGGTCACACCGTAATCCCGGCGACACACTTCGGCTGTCTTGTTCTCATTGCCCGCTTCCTGCCAGAAGTCGTTGGAGGGGAACCCCAGCACCATCAGCCCCTTGTCCTTGTAGCTCTGGTAGAGCGCCTCCAGATCCCGGAACTGGCCGCTGTAACCACAATAAGAGGCGGTATTGACCACCAGCACCACCTTGCCCTCGGTCAGCTGGCAGAGGTTGTGGCGCTGGGTGTTGTTGAGTTCCCGCATCTCCACATTGAAATAGTCAGGGCAGGCGGCAGACGCTGCGCCCGAACCGATCAACAACAGCAGGGTGAACCATTTCATCGACGTGACTCCTCGGGTTTTCTCCATCATACGCACGATTCCTGAACAAGGTTCAGCGATCAGTGCAGCGGGATCCCGGTCAACCAGCCGTGGCCCCAGAAGACCAGCAGGGCCGTGAGCATCAGACCGGCGCCCACGCTGATCCCCGTCCCCTGCCAGGTGGCCGCCGGCCGGGGCTTGGTGCGCCAGTCCCGCACCGAAATCCAGACGATGCTGACCAGCGCCCAGGCGCCTATCCCTCCGAACAGCACCAGGGAACGCGCCTCGCTGTTGACCGCCAGATGAGCGCAGGCCCAGAGCAGGGTACCGAGCAGTTGGGGATGTACCAGCCAGCGGCGCAGGTGGTTCGCTCCCTGCCCTGCGCACAGCAGGATCAGCGCGACCGGCATGGCCGCCATCACCAGCATGGGCCCCCAGGCGGGCGGGAAGTAGAGCGGCATGGGGCTGGCGCTGCGCCAGCCGGCGAGGATGCAGCCGATGGCGACGAACACCAGCAGCGAGAAGAGTCCCTTGTAACGGTTCTCCCCCAACCGATCGCGCAGCCGGACACGGTGCGCTGCGGCGAAGCAGGGATAGAGATGGATCAGGGTAAATAGCACTACCCCCAGGGTCAGCAGGATCATGGGCGTCTTCTCGCACGTTGCCCCTCACGGGATGGGGAGATCACTATGCCGCAAAGGTCCCCGGCAGAATACAAAAACCATATAGAAGACAGCAGGATAATAAAAAAGCCGATCCTGGGATCGGCAAGGTGCGTCAGAGGGTCCGCCCTCAGGCGAGCAACCACATCCGCTACACGGGGCTGGGTGCGGCCGGTGACGGGCACCGGCCAGAAGAGGATTAACGACGCAGCAGATAGAGCGCGGCGACGTTGCGGGCAGTGAGCTGCAGGTTGGTGGTGGCGGTCGCGATCGCCTCCGGCAGGGACATGGCCCGGTTGACTACCGCAAACACGGCGTCGATGCCATGGTCATGGACCACGCCGCAATCGTCGGTGAGGCAGCCGGCGATGCCGATCACCGGTTTGCCGAACCGCTTGGCGCAGCGTGCGACACCAATTGGCGTCTTGCCGTGGATGGTCTGGCTGTCGATGCGCCCTTCGCCGGTGATGACGAGATCCGCATCGGCCACTTCATCGGCCAGTTTCAAGGCGTCGATGACGATCTGGATGCCGGGCTTGAGCTCGGCACCGAGCAGGCCGACCAGGGCGGCACCCATGCCACCGGCGGCGCCCGCCCCCGGAATATCCTTCACCTGCTTGCCGAGGGCCTGTTCGATGCAATCGGCGTAGCGGGCCAGGTTGGCATCGAGCTGGGCCACCATCTCCGGAGTCGCCCCCTTCTGCGGGCCGAACACGGCGGAGGCGCCTTTCGGGCCGCACAACGGATTGTTCACGTCGCAGGCCACCTCGATGACCAGCTCGCTCAGGCGCGGATCCAGCCCGCTCAGATCGATGGTCGCCAGCTCGGCCAGGCCGGCCCCCCCCAACTCGATGGCAGAGCCATCCGCTTTGAGCAACTTGCCACCAAGTGCCTGGATCATGCCGGCACCGCCGTCATTGGTGGCGCTGCCACCGATGCCGAGAATGAGGTGCTTCACCCCCATCTCCAGCGCCGCCAGGATCAGTTCGCCGGTACCGACGCTGGAGGTGAGCAACGGATTGCGCTGCTCGGGTGCCACCAGATGGATACCTGAGGCCGCCGCCATCTCGATGACGGCACGCTTGCCATCTCCCAGCAGACCGACGAAGCCCTGCACCTTGTTGCCGAGCGGAGCCGTCACTTCAACCTGCAGGATGCGGCCACCGGTGGCATCCACCAGGGACTGCACAGTGCCCTCACCGCCATCGGCCATGGGCAATTTGACGTAGGTGGCATCCGGCAACACCTGCTTGAAACCCGCCTCGATGGCATCGGCCACCGCCATGGCGCTCAGGCTCTCCTTGAATGAATCGGGTGCAATAACAATTTTCATATCAATTCCTTAGGCGAGGCCAAACACGCCAAACATCAGGGTGGAGACAGTCGCAATGGTCAGACCGACCGCGGTTTCGTACGGGATGAGCTTGAGGCGCTCGCCGACGCCCATGTGAACGCTACCACCGGTGGCGTGGAAGAAGGAGCCGTGGGGCATGTGGTCAAACACGGTAGCACCGGCATGGATCATGGCGGCCCCCGCCAGACTGCTGATGCCAAGCTCGATCAGGGTGGAGCTGAATACGTTGGAGGCCACCACTGTGCCTGCGGTGGTCGAGGCGGTCGCCAGCGACATCAAGGCGCCGGAGATGGGGGCCAGCAGGTAGGAGGGCAGACCGGAGGCGGTCAGGCCGCTGATCAGCACATCCTTCAGACCCGAGTTCGCAATGATGCCTGCCAGGGTACCCGTGCCCAGCAGCATGATGGCCACCGGCGCCATGCGGGCAAGGCCGGAGACCGCAAACTGGTTCACCTTGCTGAACTTGCCCATCATCAGGGCACCGACCAGGCCGCCGAGGGGCAGGGCGATGAGCGGATCCACGACTATACCGGCCACCGGACGCAGGGCCAGCAGCAGGATGGCGACCAGGGGGGCGCTGATGGCGGCGAAGAAGCCGGGCAGCTTGCCACCGTCGAAGTTCACCACTTCGTCGGCCGCGACCTTGCTGCCCCGCTTGTTGAGGCGCTTGGCCAGCCAGTAGGCCATCACCAGACCGAACAGACCCGGGATGATGCCGGCCGCCATCACGGACGTGAGGGGCAGGTGGAAGGCGTCGGACGCGGCGATGGCGTTGGGGTTGGGGGACATGACGTTGCCCGCCTTGCCGCCCCCTATCATGGCCAGCAGGATGGCCGCCTTGGAGAGATCGGCGCGACGGGCGATGGCGAGCGCTATGGGGGCAACCGTGATGACGGCCACGTCCACGAAGACGCCGACCGCGGTCAGGATCAGGGTGGCCAGGGCAAGGGCCAGCAGGGCACGGGTCTCGCCAAGTTTGCGGACTATGGTCTCGGCGATGGTGGTGGCGGCACCGGATTCGATCAAGACACCTGCCAGCACACCTGCCGCCAGGATCCGCATCACGGCCGTGGTGATCCCCTGGGCGCCGCCGATCATCAGGGCGACGGTCTGGGTCAGGTCGGCGCCGCCGATCAGGCCACCTGCCAGGGCACCGACTATCATGCCGTAGGCAGGCGGCACCTTCTTCAGAATGAGGAAGATGGCGATGGAGAGCGCGGCGAGAGCACCGAGCGCGGATACAGGGATCATGACGGGCACCTTTCAAATGAGTGAGTGGTGGCCATTATGGTGATCCCAACCTGGAATGCTTTGGCTTAAAAGCCAAAGCTTGCGCTTAAAAAGCCTTTATTTTTGTTCATATGAACAAGTCATCCGTCGAAATTGAGCCCGAGATAGAGCAGGAACTTGTCATCTAACTTGTTGAAATTTAAGCCTGTTATCTGCTCTATCCGGGTCAGCCGGTAACGCAGGGTATTGGGGTGGATGAAGAGCGCTTCGGCACAGGGATGCAGATCACAATCCTGCAAGAAATATTGGCGCAGCGTCTTTTGCAGCGTTCCTTTTGCATCCTCCTTTGCCAGCTTTTGCAGCGGGGCCCGCAGCTGATCCGCCTGCCAGGAGTCCGCCAGGCTGCCGAGCAGCACAGGCAGGCGGTAATCCTCGAAGAAGTAGACCTGCTTACGCGGCGCCTGGCTCATGCCACGGCGCAGGGTGTCACGGGCGGTCTGGTAGGAGCGCGCCAATCCGCCCGTCCCGGCGAAGTAATCACCCACCCCTATGCGTACCTTGAAATGAGGAATGCGGGCCAGTAACTGCTTGATGCGGCTGCGCTCCTGCGCCGATTGCCAGACGCCGTCACAGAGCTGTGCCGGCTTGAGCACCACTATCTCGTCCAGACCGTTGATGGCTACCAGGTTGTCCCGCTCCGGATTTTCCAAGAGGTGCACCAGCTCCCGCAGGCGGGCGGGATCTGCCTCTTCCAGCGCCAGCACGGCGACGACGCGAGGCTGGGCCAGATCGAGGTCGAGGAAACGGGCCGCCTGCAGCAGCTGATCGGCCCGCCCCTCGCCGCGGATGAGCTGCAGCACCAGCTCCTCCTTGTGCCGTTTGTCCCACTGCAACTGCTCGGTGAGCGCCGCCTGCTCCAGGATCAGCTCGGCGGTCATCCGCACCAGCTCGGCGTAAGCACGCACTTCCTCCGGATCCCCAGAGATGCCGATGACCCCGAGCAACTCCCCCTGATAGGAGATGGGCAGGTTGATGCCGGGCCTCACCCCCTTGAGCTGCCGGGCAGTGGCATCGCTGATCTCCACCACCCGGTTCTCGGTCAGTGCCAGCACGGCCCCCTCGTGACGCTGATGAAGCCGCTCCGGGTTGCCGGAGGCGATGATGAGGCCCCGCTCGTCCATCACGTTGACCGAGAACGACAGTATCTTCATGGCCCGGCTGACAATCTGATGAGCGAGCGCGTCATTGAGCTGCATAACATCTCCGGATAGATAGCCGAGGGGTTCTGGAGGCGATCCCCAGACGATGTCGCGCCTCCATCACCTTGGCCGAGCACGACCGTCTCTGCATCACCTTGCTGACGATCTGCCGGGGGAGCGTGTCATTGCGTTGCATCATATCTCCATATCATTCGTTGACAGGGCACCCGGGTGGCCTGGATCCGGGGGACAGACCCGTTAAAGATCCCACATCATCAAGACAAGCGGGGGGGGGATCGCTAGAATAGGCCACTTTACGCTATCTGTGCCCCACCATGGATCATGGATCCGGCGTCATGCCGCTCCCTATTGTGGTGGCTCCACCCTTCCGATAGGGACTCCGCTATGGATTATGAATTTCGCCGCGACCCGTTCGGTGGCTATCGCGCCCGGTTCTCCATGGGCCACGAGGCCATCGGTCAGTGGCTGATCGATGAAGTTGGCAAGGATGAGGAGACGCTCGACGAGCTCTTCTCCATCATTGACCAGCTATCCAATCGAACCCGCACTGAGTACCAGCGTCATGGCGGTGACTATTCACTGCTGCTCACCCCTGAGGAGGCCGAGGTGAAAGCCAACGTCCTCAATATCGAGCTGGATGAGGATCTCGACGATCTCGCCTACTACGATGATGAGCAGCTGGCCATGTGCGGACTGGAAGACTTTGCCCAGGTGCTCGGCTCCTGGCGCGCCTTTATCCGCAACGAGGATATGGGCTGAATACCCACATTTCGGGCGAGCATGCCCCTTGCAACCCAACAGGATTGACTATGTCCATTTACGATTTTGATGACGAACTGCCGGAAGACGAAGAACAGGAATCCAGCCAGAAAGCAGCCGTGCCTGCCAAGAAGAAAGGCAAGCAGGTGATGAATACCCAGGTCAACCTGAGCCCGCGCGATGCCAGCCGCCTGAACGGCCTGCACGTCGAAGCCATCACCACCCTGGATGACGTCAGCCTGCCGAAAAACGTCATCTTCAAAGCCGGCCTCATCGCCCTGGGCGAGCTGGAAGCCACCAAGCGTGCCGACATCATAGCCCGCGTGATCGCCGAATCCGGTCGTTAATCTGGCCTGGGCCCGTGCATTCGGGCCACCATCTATCCCCAAAGCCGGAGCCTCTGCTCCGGCTTTTTTATTGTCCTCTCCGGTCAGCACCGGCGGCAAGAAGGAGCACGCCTGGGCTCCGACCAGTCCATTGCGCCTTGTGCGAGAGGCGAAGGCTCGTTAAGGTGCGCCCCTTGCAACCCACAAGGAGACTCAATGTTACCACTCCCTGACACCCTCATCTGGCTCGCCCTGGGACTGGCCGTGCTGCTCTGCCTGGCCCGCCAGCAGCGGAGCGGCCTGATCCTGCTGGGGATTGCCCTGCTGACCGCACTCTGGCTGGAGCGACTCGGCCCGGTCGCCGCGCTGGTCAGCCTCGCCGGTCTCTTGCTGGCCTGCCGCACGCCCACCCTCCCCCAGCCCTGGCGTGGCGTCGCACTGACACTGGTGCTGCTGTGGGTCCTGGCCCTGACGCTGCACCTGGTGCCGGGCTTTGACAACCTCAAGGTGCTGGATCGGGTGCAGGCCGGTCCCGCCAGCGTCCCCTTCACCCTCTACCTCAATCTGGACAAGCCGCTCATCTTCTTCGGCCTGCTGCTGGCCTGGCCCGCCCTGCTCGGCCCGGGCGGCGCGATATGCTGGCGACCGCTGGCTCTGCTCATGCTGCCGCTGGCAGCCTTGTTTATCACCGCCTGGCAACTGGGGGCCCTCAAGCCCGAAGTGGGGCTGCCCCACTGGTGGTGGTTGTTCGCTCTCAACAACCTGCTGTTCACCTGCGTGGCGGAAGAGGCGCTGTTTCGCGGCCTTATCCAGCAAGGGGTGGCGAGCCGAAGCAAGCCCTGGCTCGGCCTCCTGGTCGCCAGCCTGCTGTTCGGCGCCGCCCACCTGGCCGGCGGTCCGCTGCTGGTGCTGTTTGCCGCCCTGGCGGGGGCCTGTTACGGCCTGGCCTTCCTGCTGAGCGGGCGCCTCGGCGTCGCCATCGCGATCCACTTCCTGTTCAACTTCGCCCACCTGGCCCTGTTCACCTACCCGCTGGCCAGCCGCTAACTTGTGTAGGCAGGTTCTCGCCGGATAAAAAATGCCCCGAACCTGTGGGTTCGGGGCATTTTCATCGCATCCAGACAGCTAGTCGACGTAGAAGGTCTGCTGGAAGGTCAGCGTCTGCTGCTGCCCCTCCCCCATGATCTTCAGGGTGAACTGGTAGGTGTCCTCGTTCCGGTAGGGCAGCACCGCCAGGTAGTAAATGGAGTCCCCCTCCTTCACCTCCTGGAAGCTCAGGGTACGGATGGTGCCGGTGAGGTTCTTGGCCTCGCCGCTGATGCCCACCGCCTGAGCCACCCCTTGCTTGTTCTGCACCGCAATGTTGACGATGCCATTGTAGCGGCTGCGCTCCAGGCCGTAAGCCTTGGCCACCTCAGGGGTGAGGAAGCTGGAGTTGAAGGCGCTGTAGTGAACCTGCCAGGGGCCCAGCTCCTTCATCTGCTCGGCCCGCAGTGGCAGTGTCATCAAGAGTGCCAGCAGGCAGCTCATCCAGACTGTTTTCATGATGTCATCCTTCTCGTGTTCCACTCTCCAGCAGGGCGGCGATCTCGGCGGGGATCTGCCTCGGTGCCTCGATGGCAACCGTCTTGTGCCGTCCCAGCTCCCCCCGCACGATGCGGACCTGCCCCTTGGCCACCTTGCACTGCTTGGCCAGATACTTGATCAGATGGCTGTTGGCCTGACCATCCACCGGCGGTGCCGTGATGGCCACTTTCAACTCGTCCCCGTGCAAGCCGACGATCTGATCCCGGCTCGCCTTGGGCTGGATCATCAGATGCAACACCAGCTCGTCCCCTTCCAGCAGGACGGCGGGCATCAGATCATCCACCACAGCTGGCCGAACAGATCCCCCAACAGATAGTTTATGGCCTGCAGCGCGATGAAGGCGACCAGCACGGAGAGATCCAGGCCACCCAGCGCCGGCAGGATGCGGCGGATGGGTGCCAGGAAGGGCTCGGTCAGCTGATGCATCACGTATTCGATGGGGTTGCGGCCCTGGCTGACCCAGCTCAGGATGGCTCGGATCAGCAGCACCCAGAAGATCATGGAGCCCGTCTTCTTCAGTATGGTAAGCACAGCAAACAGGCTGAGGGTCAGCCAGTCGGTCAGCAGCACGTTCATGCTCTTGAGCAGCGCCAGCTTGGCGAAGGCGATGATGAGTGCCAGCAGCACAGAGGCCATGTCCAGCCCGCCGAAGCCGGGGATGATGCGGCGCAGCGGGATCACCAGGGGGTTGGTCACCTTGACCACCATCTGGCTCATGGGGTTGTAGAAATCGGCGCGGGCCCACTGCAACCAGACTCGCAACAGCACCACCATGAGGTAGAGATCAAAAATCGTATTAATCAAAAAGTAAGCCGTGTTCATCCGGGCTCCTTGCTACAAAAGGTTCAGAAAAGGGTTTCCATCTCGGCAGCCCTGGTGACGGCCGCCTGCATGGCACGTGAGGTCAGCGGCTTCAGCCCCTGCTCCTGGAATGTCTTGACGGCCTCGGCCGTGGTGCCGCCCTTGCTGGTGACCTGCTCGCGCAGGGCCTGCAGGGAGAGCTCGGGGTTCTGCTCCACCATGGCGGCGGCGCCAAGGGCGGTCTGCTGCACCAGCAGACGGGCCTGCTCGGGGGAGAAGCCCATGGCCTCAGCCTCCTCGGCAATCCCCTGCATGAACAGGAAGAAGTAGGCCGGGGCACTGCCCGCCGCCGCGATGACGCCGTTGATACCGCTCTCCTGCGCGACCCAGAGGGTCTTGCCGACGGCCTGCATCATCTGTTCGGCGAAGTCGCGATCCGCCTGATCTATGCCGGTCGGAGCATAGAGCCCGGTCATTCCCAAGCCCAGCAGGGAGGGGGTATTGGGCATGGTGCGGATGATGCGGGCATGCCCCCCCGCCATCTCCTGCAACCGCTCGACCTTGATACCGGCGGCAATGGAGATGAGCAGCTTGCCCGCCAGCGACCCCAGCTCGGCCACCAGCGCCTCCAGCATGGCCGCCATCAGCTGGGGTTTGACCGCCAGCACGATGACGTCGGCCTCACGGGCCGCCTCGGCGTTGTTCTGGGTAATGCGAATGCCGAACTGATCAGCCAGTTCGTCCAGCTTGGGCCGACTGGGGTTGGCGGCGATGATCCGCCCGGCCGGATAACCGGCCTGGATCAGGCCGGCAATGATGCTGCGGCTCATATTGCCCGCCCCGATGAAGGCGAGGGTTCTCTTATGCTGCATCTTGCACTCCTGCTGATGAAATGACTGCGGAGCCCTGCGTGCCCGCCCCGATAAAGGCGAGGGTTCTATGTTGCATCACACACTCCTGTTAATGGCTTCCAATGCTGCGGTGTGCCGGCGCCGACGAAGGCGAGGACGGGCTGCACCGTATGCTTCTGTTCATGAGTAATCACGGGCACCGAAGATGGCGGTGCCGACCCGGACCATGGTGCTGCCATGGGCGACGGCGGCCTCGAGATCCTCGGTCATGCCCATCGAAAGGGTGTCGACGCTCGGGTATTGTTGCGCAAGCTCGGTGAACAGAGCCTGCATGCGCCGCATCTGCACAGCCAGAACCGCCTCGTCGCTGGTGTGCTCCGGGATGGCCATCAGGCCACGCAGCACCAGTCGCTCGCTCTGGGCAACCAGGGCGGCCAACCGGAAAATCTCTTGCTCCGACGTACCGGATTTGCTGCTCTCTCCGCTAATATTGATTTGCAGACAGACATTTAGCGGTGACAACCCGGCTGGACGCTGGTTGTTGAGGCGCTCGATAAGTTTGTCACGATCGACGCTTTGCACCCAATCGAATCGCTCCGCCACCAACCTGGATTTGTTCGATTGCAGCGGGCCGATAAAGTGCCACTCTATGTCTTGGCAGGCAGCCTGCTCACGCAGGGCATCAATCTTGAGGGCGGCCTCCTGAGCATAGGATTCGCCAAAGCGGCGCTGACCGGCGGCATAGGCGGCCTGGATGTCTTCAAGCGGCTTGGTCTTGCTGACCGCAAGCAGCTGGATATGATCGGCGCCACGGCCAACTCGCCTGGCGGCCTGTACAATACGTTCCTTTACCTGAAGCAGGTGCTGGGCAATCTGGCTCATATTTCGTTCGTGATCTTGTGATGGGAGAATAACAAATCTATGGATATCACAGAGTTATTGGCTTTCAGTGTAAAGCATAAGGCCTCGGATCTACACCTCTCAGCCGGGGTTCCCCCGATGATCAGGGTTGATGGAGAGGTTCGCAAGATCAATTTACCCGCCCTGGATCACCGTGAAGTGCACGCCCTGATCTACGACATCATGAACGACTATCAGCGCAAGGAGCTGGAGGAGAATTTCGAGGTGGACTTCTCCTTCGAGGTACCCGGCATGGCGCGTTTTCGGGTCAACGCCTTTCAACAGGCGCGGGGCTCTGGCGCAGTGTTTCGCACCATACCCAGTACCGTTCTGACCCTGGAGGATCTGGAAGCTCCCGAGATGTTCCGCAAGATAGCCGAGTTTCCGCGCGGCCTGGTGCTGGTCACGGGCCCGACAGGTTCGGGCAAGTCCACCACGCTTGCGGCCATGGTCAATTACATCAATGACAACTTCCACCACCACATCCTCACCATTGAGGATCCCATCGAGTTCGTGCACGAGAACAAGCGCTGCCTGGTCAACCAGCGCGAGGTGCACCGCGATACCAAGAGTTTCGCCAACGCCCTTCGCTCGGCCCTGCGTGAGGACCCGGACATCATACTGGTGGGGGAAATGCGCGACCTCGAGACCATCCGCCTCGCCATGACGGCGGCAGAGACCGGTCATCTGGTGTTCGGTACCCTGCACACCTCGTCGGCGGCCAAGACCATAGACCGGATCATCGACGTCTTCCCCGGCTCGGAGAAGGACATGGTGAGATCCATGCTCTCAGAGTCCCTGCGGGCGGTCATCTCCCAGACCCTGCTCAAGCGGATCGGCGGTGGCCGGGTGGCAGCCCACGAGATCATGCTGGGGATCCCGGCGGTGCGAAACCTCATCCGGGAAGACAAGGTCGCCCAACTCTACTCCGTCATCCAGACCGGGATGACCCACGGCATGCAAACCATGGATCAGAGCCTCAAGCAGCTCGTCAACCGAGGCGTGGTTGCCGCCCTCGATGCCAGGGCCAAGGCGGCCGATCCCAACAGCATTTAAGATGCTTTCATACCCAAGGAGACACTATGAACATGGATGTTCTACTCGCTGCACTGGTTGAACAAAAGGGATCGGATCTCTTCATCACGGTCGATGCCCCTCCCACCCTCAAGGTCAATGGACGCCTGGTACCACTGGGCGATAAGCCGCTGGACAGGCAGACGGCGCTGACCCTGGTCAGGGATAGCCTGGACGAGACGCACTTCGAGCGATACCTGCATAGCCGGGAGGCAAACTACGCCATCCACCGCGAAGGACTTGGCCGATTCCGGGTCAGCGCCTTCTGGCAGCAGGATATGCCGGGCATGGTGCTGCGTCGTATCGAGACCCGTATTCCCACCTTCGAGGAGTTGGTACTGCCCCCCATCCTGCAGGATGTGGCCATGGCCAAACGCGGGCTGGTGCTGTTCGTCGGTGCCACGGGGGCTGGCAAGTCCACCACCCAGGCGGCCATGATCGGTTATCGCAACCAGCACGGCGACGGCCACATACTGACGGTGGAGGATCCGGTGGAGTTCGTCCACCAGCATGGGCGCTGCCTAGTGACCCAGCGGGAGGTCGGCATAGACAC
This sequence comes from Aeromonas sp. QDB31, assembly GCF_027707605.1. Classification (NCBI taxonomy): domain Bacteria; kingdom Pseudomonadati; phylum Pseudomonadota; class Gammaproteobacteria; order Aeromonadales; family Aeromonadaceae; genus Aeromonas; species Aeromonas sp. QDB31. The sequence continues at coordinate 95,721 of NZ_JAPCIX010000005.1, forward strand.
CGACTCCTTCGACGTGGCCCTCAAGAATTCCATGCGTCAGGCACCAGATGTCATCCTGATCGGTGAGATCCGTACCCAGGAAACCATGGAACTGGCCATCCAGTTTGCCGAGACGGGCCACCTCTGCCTCGCCACCCTGCACGCCAACAACGCCAACCAGGCGCTGGATCGCATCCTCCATCTGGTGCCGGAGGCGAAACACCGCCAGTTCCTGTTCGATCTCTCCTTCAACCTGCGCGCCATCGTGGCGCAGCAACTGCTCCCCAACGTGAATGGCAGCCGCCGGATCGCCGCCTTCGAGATCCTGCTCAACACCCCGCTCATCACCGACATTATCCGCAAGGGCGAGATGCACAGGCTCAAGGAGGTGATGACCAAATCCGGCGAGCTCGGCATGCAGACCTTCGATCAGGCGCTGTTCACCCTGTTCTGCGCCGGCCAAATTGGCTACAGTGAGGCCCTTGCCCATGCCGACTCCGCCAACGACCTGCGACTGCTGATCAAGCTGTCGGGTCGCGAGCAGCTGGGTGCAGGCACACTCGACAACGTGACCCTGGATGAATGAGGGACGTGCGTCACCGCTAGTAAAGGACAGTTATGCTGATTGTGGTTTCCCCGGCCAAGACGCTGGATTACGAGTCGCCGCTGGTGACCTCCCGTTTCACCCTGCCCGAGCTGCTGGATCACTCCGCCCTACTGATCCATCGGGCCAGGCAACTGGCCCCGGATCAGATCGCCAGCCTGATGAAGATCAGCGACAAACTGGCGGGACTCAACACCGCCCGCTTTGCCGAATGGCAGCCGGATTTCACCCCTAACAATGCCCGCCAGGCCCTGCTGGCCTTCAAGGGTGATGTCTACACCGGCCTCGCCGTGGAGGATTTCAGCGAGGCGGATCTCGACTTTGCCCAGGCGCACCTGCGCATGCTGTCCGGCCTCTACGGCGTGCTGCGACCGCTGGATCTGATGATGCCCTACCGGCTGGAGATGGGGATCCGCCTCGACAACGAGCGCGGCAAGGATCTCTATCAGTTCTGGGGTGACATCATCACCGAGCACCTGAACAAGGTGCTGGCTGCACAGGGCAGCGAGGTGCTGATCAATCTGGCGTCTGACGAATACTTCAAGTCGGTTCGTCCGAAGGCCCTGAAGGGCCGCATCGTGACCCCCGTGTTCAAGGACGAGAAGAACGGTCAGTTCAAGATCATCAGCTTCTACGCCAAGAAGGCCCGCGGCATGATGGCCCGCCACATCATCAAGCACCGGCTGACCGAGGTGACCCAGCTGACCGGGTTCAATGAGGCTGGCTACTATTTCGTGCCACAAGAGTCCGACGATTGCACCCTGATGTTCAAGCGCGCTGAAAATTAATTACAAATGGAGGGAACCAAGTTCGGGATCCCCGGGTCTGAACCTATGAATCCTCTGTTGTAAGCACTTTTTGTTGGCCGACGTTAATGCGTCGGCTTTTTTCTGCGCGCTTCTCACCACACCGGCACAGGCCCGGAAGACCGGCAGCAAAACGGCCATCCGAGGATGGCCGTTTCAACGTCAATGGGGCATTACTTCTTTTTCTTCTTGGCGCTCTTTTTCTTGCCATCCTTCGGCTTTTTCTTCTTCACCGGCACCCGCGCCTCCTTGTGTCTCGGGCGCAGCTCCTCGATCACCCGGCGCTTGAGACGCTCCTCGGTGTAGCGCTCGATCTTGGCCACCATGGCCATGTCGTGGGCTTCTACCAGGCTGATGGCGCAGCCACGGTTGCCGGCACGGCCGGTACGGCCGATGCGATGAACATAGACATCGGTGCCGTAGGGCATGTCGTAGTTGATGACGTGGCTGACGTTGGGCAAGTCGATACCCCGGGCGGCCACGTCGGTGGCGATGAGGAAGGGCACTTCACCTTCATGGAACTTGCGGATCGACTCGACGCGCTTGCTCTGCTCCATTTCGCCACGGATCCAGGCACAGGAAACACCGGCCGCCTGCAACTGGCCGGATAGCTCCGCCAGCCGCTCGCGGGTCTTGACGAAGACAATGGCCTTCTGGGTCTGCGGATCCTTCAGAATATGGATCAGCAGCGCCAGCTTGTGGGCCGCGTCATCGGCCAGGTGCACCCACTGGGTGATGGGACGACGCTCGCTGCGGGGCGGCTCGGCGTGCAGTGCGACCGGATCGTTGAGGATCTCGTTGGCAAACTTGGTCAAGCCGGCTCCTTCCAGGGTGGCGGAGAAGAGCATGGTGTGCTTGCGGTAACGCGCCTCTTCCACGATGCGGTTCACATCCTTGATGAAGCCCATGTCCAGCATGCGGTCCGCTTCATCCAGCACCAGCACCTCGATGTCGTGGCTCTCGAACTCTTCCTTTTCTATGTACTCCAGCAGGCGACCCGGAGTGGCCACCACGATGTCGGTGGTCTTGGTCAGGGCCGGCAGCTGCTCTTCATGGCTGACGCCGCCGATGATGGTCTCGATGCTGAGATGGGTGTGCACCGCCAGCGCCCTGGCATGGGCACTGACCTGCAGCGCCAGCTCGCGGGTCGGGGTGAGGATCAGCATGCGGCACGGGCCCGGCTTGCGACGCGGGAAGTCCAGCAGGTGCTGCATGGCGGGCAGCAGGAAGGCGGCTGTCTTGCCGGTACCGGTCGGCGCGGATGCCAGAATATCGCGGCCGTCCAGGGCTGGCTCCAGCACCATCTGCTGAATGGTGGTGGGGCGGGTGAAACCCATCTCGGCCAAGGCCCGGTTGAGGGCTGGATTCAGGTCGAAATCATCAAAGGACTGGCTCATGGCAATACTCGGTCATTAAGGAAGCGGCTGATTATAGGCGATTATGCCGCCGGCTCCTATGGCGACTGTGGCTTAGCCGCTATAATCGCCGACCATTTTCGCCATGGCAGACGAGCAACGAGGGTCAGATGGGACGTAGCAGCGGTTTTACCTTCAAACAATTTCACATCGACCATGACCGCTGTGCCATGAAGGTGGGCACCGACGGAATACTGCTGGGGGCCTGGGCGCCAGTCGAACAGGCGCACCGGGTGCTCGATATCGGCACCGGCAGCGGCCTCATCGCCCTGATGCTGGCACAGCGCAGCACGAACGACTGCCGGATCGACGGAGTGGAGCTGGATAAGGATGCAGCGGACCAGGCCAGGGATAACGTGGCGGCCTCCCCCTGGGCCACCCGGGTCAGCATCATAGAGAGCGCCATTCAGGATTATCAGGCGGCTCCTTACGATCTCATCGTCTCCAACCCTCCCTATTTCGTGGCAGGTCAAGTATTTAGCGATCCGGCCAGGGCGCTAGCCCGTCACACTGGCGCGCTCGATCCCCATGCGCTGCTGGCGGCAAGCCGTCGCCTGCTGAGTCAGAATGGACGGCTGGCGCTGGTGCTGCCCACCGCCATGGCAGATGAAATTTTATGCATCTCGGCAGATTATGATCTGTACAGCCTTTGTTATACAGCTGTTATCACCAGGGAGGGGAAAGAGGCAAATCGCGTTTTATTGCTACTTGGCAGAGGATTAAGCAGGTGTGAGCAGGGTGAAATTGTGATCCATTCTACTGCCGGAGGCTATTCCGACAGATACATCCAACTAACCCACCCCTTCTATTTGAAGATGTAAATTTCGCCTTGAACTATTTTTTCACATCATTATGCTGACTAGCAAACGAGCGCCCGCTCAAGACCAGCTCAAACCACTGGTGGCGATGAAAAAAGCAGCGGGGCTCCTTTTTTTTACCCCTGAACAACGCCGGTCACTGACCAATAAAAAACTATAACAAGCAATAGTTTACAAGACAGACGAGGTTGAACTTGACGAAATCACTCACATTGTCCGATGTACTCGGATTGGGCTTCATGACCTTCGCCTTCTATCTGGGCGCAGGCAACATCATCTTCCCGCCCCTGGCCGGTTACATGGCGGGTGAGCACCTCTCCCTGGCCATGCTGGGCTTCCTGGTGACCGCCGTGGGCCTGCCCCTCATCACCATTCTCGCCGTCGCCAAGGCCGGTAACGGCTGGGCCGGCATGACCAAGTTGCTGCCCACAGGCGTTGCCACCGCGCTGGCCGTCGCCATCTACATCATCATAGGCCCGGCCTTCGCCGCTCCCCGTACCGGCCTGGTGGCCTACGAGATGGGTCTCAAGCCCTTCCTCGGCGACATGGGTCAATCCGGTCTGGCCGCCTACACCGTGGTCTTCTTCGGTATCGCCATCCTGGTCTCCCTCAATCAGGGCAAGCTGATGGATGCCATCGGCAAATACTTGACCCCCGTGCTGATGCTGCTGCTGCTGACCCTGGCCGTCGGCGTCTTCGTCGCCCCCCAGGGCACCATGCCCGCCGCGTCCGGCGACTATCAGCACAGCCCCCTAGTGAAAGGGATCCTGGAAGGCTACAACACCATGGACACCCTGGCGTCCCTGATGTTCGGCGCCCTGATCGTCGATCTGCTGCGCAAGAAAGGCATTCACGACTATCAGAGCCAGTTCAAGTACCTGGCCATCGCCGGCATCATCTCCGCCATCGGCCTGTCCGTGGTCTATGTCTCCCTGTTCCAGCTGGGTAACACCGCGGCCGGTGTCGCCACCGACGTCAGCAATGGCGGCGCCATCGTCAACGCCTACGTGCTGAGCCTGTTCGGTCAGCCGGGTCAGTTCATCCTGGCAGCCATCATCACCCTGGCCTGTTTCACCACGGCCGTGGGCCTGATCTCCGCCTGCTCCGACTTCTTCCACAATCTCACCGGCGTGAGCTACCAGAAGTTGGTGGTACTGCTGGGTGTCGTCTGTGCCGTGGTGGCCAACGTCGGTCTGAGCCAGCTCATCAGTCTCTCCATCCCGGTGCTGGTCGCCATCTATCCGGTTGCCGTGGCGCTGGTGCTGGTTACCTTCCTGAAGAGCTACTTCGGACGTCCTCGTCTGGTATTCCGCTCCGTCCTGCTGGTTGCCTTCCTGTTCGGCTGCCTGGACGGTCTGGGTGCAGCCGGCATGAAGATGGATGCGTTCGCCTTCCTGCCGCTGTTCGACAAGGGCCTGGCTTGGTTGCTGCCCACCCTGCTGGCCTGCGGCCTGGGCACCATGGTACGTGGTGGTGACAAGCTGGCTGCCGAAGCCGCCTGATCGTTACCCCAACAACATAAAAGAAGAGGCCAGCATTTGCTGGCCTCTTTCATTTGTGCAACGAGTGCATTGCAAGGTGGTTTCGTGTTCAGAGCACGGATGCCGGCTTGGGTTTGCCTGCCAGGCCGTACCAGTGGCTCTCGACCTGACCGGCATGCCAGCGCAGGGTGCCCCAGGGCTGCTCGCCCTGCCAGCGCGGGAAGTTGATCTGCACGCTGTTGTCTTCGTACTTGTAGAGGGAGGTGCTGATCTCGATATCCGACAGGATAAGCAGCACTACCCCCCCGATAACACTCCATTTCAGCATCTTCCACATGGCGGTTACTCGAAGCAGATCTCTATGGTGGCGCGGCCATACTCGGAATCGAACGGCATCATGATCTTGGCACCATCGGCCCTGTGGGTAATGGTGTGGTTGGGGCCGGAGACGATGATGGGAGTCGCCATGTCGAACTCATAGCCCTTCTCCCCCAGCATGCGCTTGGCGCCACCGGTCACCATGTTGGTGATCTCGCCCACCATGTCGGTCACCTCTTCATTGATGGTGGCCGGCGCCTCCCCCAGCATGCGGCGCATGATCTCCAGCGCCAGCCCCTTCTCGAAGCTGATGGAGAGCGATCCCCGGGTCTGTGGACCCACCATGCCGATGAGGCCGGAGACATCCCCCCGCGCCAGCTCATCTGTCTTGCGCTTGGGAGCACCGGGTTTGAGTTCCATCTGTGCCATGGTGGAGAGCACGTTGAGCAAAGAGAGCAGGAACGGGTTTACGAAATCAGCCTTCATCTTCACTTCCTACAGTGTCGGAGCAACGAGCACATTGGCCATGAGCCTCTATGGTCTTGTTGGTAATAGTAAAACCATGCAGATGAGCCTGCTCGGAAAAGGCGCTGTCGATGGCAGGATCATGCAGCTCCACCACCTCTTTGCAACGATCGCAGATCAGCAGTTGCATGGGATGGGCATGGTCAAAGTGACAGCAGAAGATGAAGGCGTTGAGCGACTCCACCTTGTGAGCGAATCCCTGCTCGAGCAGGAAGTCGAGTGCCCGGTAGACGGTGGGGGGCTTGGCATGGGCCTCGGTCTGCTGCAACTGGGCCAGCAGGTCATAGGCGCTGATGGCATTGCCATGGGCGGCAAGCAGCCGGAACACCTGGCGCCGGGTCGGGGTGAAACGGATCCCCCGCTGGTCGCAGAGACGTTCCGCTCGTTGTAGAAGTAGGTCTTGATTCATGATCACGCAGATACCCTGTCAATTAGCCGGATACTATCACAGGGCCTCGCTGGCGCGGCGACAAAATTCATTTTCTGAGGCTGTCTCACGTTGTGGTAGAATCCGGCCCCTTCTTTTGCCAACCCGGATGATTTTTATGCAGGCGCAGCGCTTCTCCATCGCCCCCATGCTGGACTGGACCGATCGGCATTGCCGTTATTTCCACCGTCTGATGACCCGCCAGACCCTGCTCTATACCGAGATGGTGACCACCGGCGCCATCATCCACGGCAAGGGAGATTATCTGGGCTACAGCGAGCAGGAACACCCGCTCGCCCTGCAGCTCGGGGGCAGCAACCCGGCGGATCTGGCCCGCTGTGCGAAACTGGCCGAAGAGCGTGGCTATGACGAGATCAACCTCAACGTGGGTTGCCCGTCGGATCGCGTCCAGAATGGCCGCTTCGGCGCCTGTCTGATGGGGGAGCCCGCACTGGTGGCCGATTGCGTCAAGGCGATGCGCGACGTGGTGAACATTCCGGTGACGGTCAAGACCCGTATCGGCATCGACGAGCAGGACTCCTACGAATTCTTGCAGGCCTTCATCGAGCAGGTGCGCGATGCCGGCTGCGAGACCTTTATCGTTCACGCCCGCAAGGCCTGGCTGAGCGGCCTGAGTCCGAAAGAGAACCGCGAGATCCCGCCGCTCGACTACCCGCGCGTCTATCAGGTCAAGCAGGACTATCCCGAGCTGACCATCGCCCTCAACGGCGGGGTCAATTCTCTCGAGCAGACCCTCGAACATCTGCAGCAGGTGGACGGGGTCATGATGGGGCGCGAGGCGTACCAGAACCCCTACATCCTGGCCGAAGTCGACAACCGGGTATTCGGTCTGGGTGGCGAGGTGCCGAGCCGCCACGAGGTGGTGCGCATGATGCTGCCCTACATGGAGCAGGAGCTGGCCAAGGGCAACTACCTCTCCCACATGACCCGCCACATGCTGGGCCTGTTCCAGAACATGCAGGGAGCCCGTGCCTGGCGTCGTCACCTGAGCGAGAATGCCTGCAAACCGGGAGCAGGCATCCAGGTGGTGCTGGACGCCATGGCCAAGGTGCCGGAATTCGTCAGCGCCGAGTCGGTGGAGTAACCATGTATCGCTTCACCGGTTCCTGGCTACACAAGGCGCTGGTACGCCTCTGCGCCGGCCTGCTCGCCATCCTCGGCATCAAGCTCAGCGTCTTCTATTTCATCGGGCTGCTGATCGTGCTTGGCCTGCACAGGGAGCAGTTGCTCGGCTGATCCCGCCAGCCACTCAGGCAAGAAAAAGCCGGAACAGCGATGTTCCGGCTTTTTTATCTGGATGATGGCGCCCGTTCACTCCTCCAGCGCCACAAACTGCAATTCCGGAGGGGAGGAGGTCAGCACGTCGGCGCAATAATCCCAGGTCGAGATGCGATAGTGCTGCAAGTCCTCGTCCAGGTGCAGGCCATCGGACTCCTGATGGAACCAGCTGGCGAAACGGGACGGGGTTATCAGCTGGATCTGCTCCTCGATGACGTGGCTGTCCCGCCCTTCCGCCAGATCGCAATCCTCCATCACCCTCACGGCGAAGATATGGCGGAAACTGACCCGGCACAGCGGCTGCGGCGGCAGATCTATGCTGCGGGCGCGGCCCAACACGATCGTCAGATTGTCACTCCAGATATCCTGATGCAGTTCGGCCACAACCAGGCCGGGGGGAAGTTGGCGGGAGGGTGCCCAGGGCACGGCCACCTGCCGGATGGCATTCTTCTGTTCCATATCCACCTCACTACAGCGCATGCCATATCCTGAGTGTATCTGAAACAAATTTTAACGAAGATGGCAAGAAAAAACCCGGCATAAGCCGGGTTTCATTTGATTACTTTACGCGATTACTTGACGGCGTCTTTCAGCGCCTTGCCTGCCACAAAGGACGGCACATTGGCGGCTGCAATCTGGATCTCTTTGCCAGTTTGCGGGTTGCGACCGGTGCGGCCCGCGCGATGGTTGACCTTGAAGGTACCAAAACCCACCAACTGAACGGCATCGCCCTCTTTCAGGCTCTGGGTAATACCATTGATGATCTCTTCCAGAGCGACTTTGGCCTGAGCTTTGCTCAGGTCTGCTTTGGCGGCAATTGCATCGACAAGTTGAGCTTTGTTCATAACATTTCCTTTATGATCGGGCATTTAGCACCGGGCCACTCTATTCAAAAAAAAACACTCAGGCAAAGGCTTTATCAGCCGGATTGGCTTGAATGCTGGGGTTTTCATCAAGATCTGCGGAAATAGTCACATATCTCGTCCCCGCGCCCTCCTGACTGGCGACACGGGACGAGAAACCGACGGAGACTTGTATGCAAACCCCCGCCTGATGTAACAATATCCCCACACTCCTATTGACGGTCAACAGGATTTTCCCTAGTTATAGGAGTGTCGTCAGTCGATGAGAATGACCGAAGGCCTGCAGCCATCGCGCTTCATGCCATGCCCATGGAGGGACTATGTTAACTGAACTGGAACAAACCAAGCGCGCGCTCGCAGGCAAGCACAGGGCAATCGATGACTGGCTGGATGCCAGGCAGGCATTGTTGGTCGAATACATGCGGCTGGCCGGGCTCATGCCCACCAAGTCCAAGCAGCGCTCCCTTCCCGGTCACGTCGAACTTCAGCGCTTCTGCGAGCAACTGGTCGACTACGTCAGCGCCGGTCATTTCGAGATCTACAACCACGTGGTCACCGCCTTCGAGCAAGCCAGCGGTGACAAGCTGGAGTTGGCCAAACGCATCTATCCCCATATTCGTGCCTGCACCGAGTTTGCCCTGGAGTTCAACGACAAATACAGCAATGCCGACGAGGCCCAGCTGTTGCAGCTCGATGAGGATCTGAATCAGCTGGGGCCCGTGCTGGAGGACAGGTTCAAGCAGGAAGACAGGCTGGTCAAGGCACTTCAGGTGGTCGAATCCCTCAGTAAACAGCGGGTCTGATGTCCAATATCGGAGCCAGTTCAACATCCTGATGCGCCAGCTACATTACACTCTGGGGCATGGATGGTTAGCACTGTGCTCGCACGCAGACCGGAGATGAACATGGCCGAGCGCCGCCACTTTACACGAGTCTTCTATTTGACCGCCGCCAAACTGACGCAGGGAGTACACCAGTGGCACACCCAACTGGTGGATGTCTCCCTGCAGGGCGCCCTGCTGCTGAGGCCCGAGGATTGGGTCGGCAGCGATGACAAGGAGTACGAGATCTGCTTCATGCTCGGCGGCAGTGACATCGAGATAAGGATGCAAGTGGAGCTAACTCATGAGGCCAGCAAGAAGCTGGGCTTCTACTGCCACCACATCGACATCGACAGCGCCACCCACCTCAAGCGGATGATGGAGTTGAACATCGGGGAAGAGCAGCTGCTGTATCGCGAGCTGGAGCAGTTGCTGCAAGAACACAAGGAACACAATCCTCCCACCTGACTCACCATCAGTGAAAAAGGAGCGTCATACGCTCCTTTTTTGTTCTCTTTTGCGCTGTTACAAGGCCTCCAGGGCATCGGACAGCTTCTTCACCGGCACCACCTCCATCCCCTCGATGGGATGCTTGGGTGCGTTGGCATGAGGCACTATGGCACGACGGAAACCGTGCTTGGCCGCCTCCTGCAACCGCTCCTGGCCAGAGGGTACAGGTCGGATCTCGCCAGACAGCCCCACCTCGCCGAATACCACCAGATCCTTGGGCAGGGCCTGATCCCGGAAGCTGGAGACCATGGCCAGCAACAGCGCCAGATCCGCACTGGTCTCCTCGACCTTGACCCCGCCAACCACATTGATGAAGACATCCTGATCCGCCATCTGCAACCCGCCGTGACGGTGCAGTACCGCCAGCAGCATGGCGAGACGGTTATGATCCATGCCCACCGCCACCCGGCGCGGATTGGAGAGCTGGGAGTAATCCACAAGCGCCTGCAACTCCACCAGCAGGGGGCGCGTCCCCTCCCAGATCACCATGACGATGGAGCCGGGTGCCTGCTCCTCGCCACGGCTCAGGAAGATGGCGGAGGGATTGCTCACCTCTTTCATCCCCTGCCCCGTCATGGCGAAGACACCGAGTTCGTTGACCGCACCGAAGCGGTTCTTGTGGGAACGCAGGGTCCGAAAGCGCGAGTCGTGGGCACCGTCCAACAGCACGGAGCAGTCGACACAGTGCTCCAGCACCTTGGGACCGGCCAGGGTGCCGTCCTTGGTGACATGGCCCACCATGAAGATGGCGACATGATTCTGCTTGGCATAGCGGGTGAGCAGGGCCGCAGATTCGCGCACCTGGGAGACGGAGCCGGGGGATGACTGCACATCCGCCACATGCATCACCTGGATCGAGTCGATGACCATGATCTGCGGCTGCTCCTGCTGGGCAATGATGCAGATCTGCTCCACGCTGGTTTCCGACAGCATGCGCAGCTTGTCGGTGGGCAAGCCCAGCCTGCCGGCCCGCATCGCCACCTGTTGCAGCGACTCCTCCCCGGTCACATACAGGGTCTTCATCCGCTGTGCAAGACCACACATGGTCTGCAGCAGCAGGGTCGATTTGCCTGCCCCCGGGTTGCCACCGATGAGGATCGCCGAGCCCGGCACCACACCGCCACCGAGCACCCGGTCCAGCTCCTTGAAGCCCGAACTGAAGCGGGGGATCTCGGTGGTCGCGACCTCGGCCAGGGTCTGCACCTGGCTGCCGATGGCACCGGCATAACCGGTATAGCGGGCACTCTTTCCCGGTGTCGTGACGCCCAACCGGACCTCGGTGATGGTGTTCCACTCCTTGCACTCGCTGCATTGGCCTTGCCAGCGGGAGAAGTCGGCGCCACATTCGGAACAAACATAGGCGGTTTTGTTTTTGGCCATGGATAACTCGGGGACAGGATGAATTCCTGCTTGATATACTGGTTTGCGACCGACAGATCAAACCCAGAATCGGAAAAGTGACTTTCCGCGGCAGGAATACATGGATTCAGAACAACCACTTCACCTGATAGAACAACTGGTCCCCCTGCTCCGGGAAAAGGACTTCGACGAGATCTTCAACCGCCTGACCCAGAACGAGAATACCAACGGCCGTTTCCTGCTGAAGATGGAGCTCAAGCGCAAGTGCACTCCCTGCCGGCGCGTGATCGACATGCGCAACGAACTGGGGCCCCTCTGTCAGGTACACGAGTTTGAGGGTGTCACCCACTTCATGCCCGCCGAGGCCATCGAGCAGTTCCAGTCCCAGTGCTACCTCTACCGGGACAGCTACACCCTGGGGGTCTACGAGGCGCTGCAAGCCTGGTGCAAGCTCAATCAGGGGCGCAGCGAGAGCCTCTCCTTGCCCGTCAGCCCGTTCCGCCCCTTCGATGTCAATGCCATTCCCTTCGCCAGCCACTACGGCCGGCAGGAGGAGCGGATGCACTTCAGCTCACCCATGGTGCTCAAGCTGGCGAGCGGAGAGAAGCTGCAGGCCAAGAGTTCGGACATCTCTCTCGGCGGGATCCGGGTCTTGGTCCCCTATCTGCCCGACTACCAGACCGGCGACCACATCGAGGTCTTCTTCACCGGCCTGGAACGCGAGCACCCCACCCCCATGCTGCGCCAGTCGATCGACTATCAGATCCTGGGGAAGGAGCAGAAAGAGGGAAAATTCTGGCTGCGGCTGGTGAAGAGTGACGATCATCCCGCCTTCGATGCGTTCCTGCGCGACTTCATCGAGCGCAACCGCAGCCGCTATCGGGTCAGCGTCGACTACCTGCTGTCGGCCGCCATCATCAAGGGGTACGAACAGTTCTACCTGCCGCGCATGACCGGCATGCCGCTCTTCTTCGGCCAGGGTGCAACCCCTGGCCTCGAGATCGCCCTGCGTACCGAGAACAACCAGCACATCCTCGAGTACTGGCGCGACGCCAAGAACCGCGACATGCTCGCCAGCCTCTTCACGCCAGCGCGCATGCCGTCACTGTTGCCCGCCAAAGGGGGGCTTCGCGAAACCCTGATCTACAGCTTCACCCACTCGGTGCGCAGCCACCTCTACTTCTTCTCCGCTACCCGGGAAGAGCTTGAGCAGAGCGGGCTGACTGCCCTGTTCTTTCAGATAGGTGCCCGCCGCCCCAGCTGGCGTGTCTACAAATTCAGCCTGGAGGCCTGCACCCTGGCCGAGGCCGATCTCGACAGCCAGCCGGGAGGGGCGCACCAGTTGCAGGACATGTTGCTGCGCGAGCGGCTCGGCCAGCTGGGCTATGTGGGCATGCTGCAGGAGATCGGGCTCGACAACCAGCGCGGCGAGTTCCGGTTCGACAGCAGTCAGACGCACAACGCCAATGCCTTGCAACGCTTCGGCCACGACATCCATGCGATCCCCTTCGAGATAGAGACGCTGCACTATGTGCAACTGCGCAAGGAGGCCCGCTACGTCCACAAGACGGCGATCGTGATCCGCCACCAGGATCGCGCCTGGCTCGGCTGGACCCGCGACATCTCGACCCACGGCATGCAGATAGAGTTGGAGGAGCCGTTCTCTGGCGAGAAGGGGGACATCATCCAGGTCGCCCTGCCCCGCCTGCAGGATCTCGCCAAGAACATGGATCTGCAGCACCTCCCCTATCGGCTGGTCAGCCTCAACTTGAGTCGTACCGTGCTGCACCTGTGCATCGAGGGGACGGCAGAGCGCCACATCGGCCACCAGTTTTTCAGCCTGCTGATCGAGAGCAACCAGAACAAGCTCAAACCCACCAAGGAGCACAAACGCTATCGTGGCATGGCAAGGGCACTGCGCAACCTCTATACCCACCACCTGTTCAATACCCCTGTCTATGTGAACAAGCTCAACGGGCCACCCCGCCCCGCCGCGCTGGGGCTGGCGCCCAGACAGCGCAGCCTCGCCGGCCTGTTGCAGGCTTGCGCCGAACAAGAGAAACACCTGAACCTCTACCCCCTGTTCCAGGGAACGCTGCTCAAGACCCTGCTGCTCAACCCCCTGCGCACCATAGAGCGGGAAGACAAGCCGGAAGAGGAAGAGGTCTACATCGCCGGACTGCACACCAAGGGTGGCACTCCCCTGTTTCGCAGCCAGCTTGCCAGCAGTTTTGCATCGGTTGAGCAAAAGCGCCGTTTCATCGAGTTGGCTCGGCAGCAGGGTGAGTTCTATTCGGTGCTGGTCGGCATCTCCCGCACCGGCCGCCCCGACACCAGCTTCATCGCGGGCGAGCTGGACTACATCGCCAAGTTCGCCATTCACAAGGCCAAGAAACTGGAGGAGGAGCTGTGGAGCGTGGTGGGGGTGGGCGAGCTGACCGACACCACAGAGGCCACCCTGTTCCGGCTCGGCATCCCGGCGCTCTGACCCTGGCGGGACGAGCGCCATCCATGACAAGGGCGGCCATGTGGCCGCCCTTGTCATGTCAGGCCGCCTGCGGGTTACGCAGCCAGGCCAGGATCTCGGGGAAGTGATCCTCCTGGGCCTGGGGGGCCGTCAGCATGTTGATGTGGTCGTAGTCGAGCCGGTTGCCGTTGTCCCGGCCGAGGCGGGTATGACGCGCGGCGGAGCCCATCTCGTCGCTGAAGCGGCGCACGTCGGTCGGGTGACCCAGCACCTTGTCCGCCTTGGCCGAGATCATCCAGAGCGGCGGCCAGTTGACCCTGGCTGCGGCCTCCCCGTAGGCGAAGCCATCGTGGGGATCCTGCCAGGGCCCGCATTTCACCCAGGGGATGGTCTCCTGCAGGTAACGCAAGGGTTCATCGTCCGCCCCAATCCGCAACCGGCGCGCGGCCAGAAAACCGCGGTTTCGTGCCAGCCAGGGTGCCAGCCGGTTCCAGATTAGATCCACCTTCAACCAGCGCTCGGGGTTCTGTACCGAGACCCCCCGCTTGGTGCCGAAAAACACCAGACTGGCTATCTGGTCGGCCAGCTCCGGGAAGCGCACCAGGGTCGAGGCCATGATGACCCCGCCCCAGGAGTGGGCCATCCAGTGCACCCTGGCGCCGGCATGACGAGCACCGACCCAGTGTTGCAGGGCCGGCAGATCCTCGGTGATCAGCTCATGCTGGCCGTGGCCGGCCCGCTCGGCGATGGCCGGCGTGCTCTGGCCCCGCCCGCGCAGATCCGCCACATACACCTGATAACCGTGCCGTGCCAGGAAACAGGCCAGCCCCTTGCCGGATTCGGTGTAGAAGATGCGTCCGTTCTCGATGGCGCCGTGCACCATCAGGATGGGATCGGCATGCACGGCGACACCGGGCTGAATATGGCGCACATGCAGCCGATGCTCGCCACAGGGGACAAACAGGGATTGTTGCAACAGTTCCATCTTGTTCTTTGCTCCTCCTTGAGCGGGTTCAACACCAGCGCCGGTCGCGGCAGGCCAGCGCGCCGAGCAGGCAGAGCACCCCTTCCAGATCATGGTGATTGAGGGTGGCGGCCGCCTGGGCACGTACCAAGGGCTTGGCGTGGATGGCAATGCCGAGCCCGGCCACCCCCATCATCTTGAGATCGTTGGCGCCATCGCCGACCGCCACCGTCTGGGCTACGGGGATCTCATGCTGCCGCGCCAGTTGCTGCAGCACCTCGGCCTTGACGGCGGCATCTACGATGCGCCCGCTCACCTGGCCGGTCAGCAGGCCTCCCTCCACCGCCAGCTCGTTGGCAAAGATGGCGTCCAGCCCGAGCGCCTGTTGTAGTTCGCCGGCGAAACGGGTAAAGCCGCCCGAGGCAATCGCCACGGTCCAACCCGACTGCTTGAGGGTATCGACCATCAGTTGCAAGCCGGGCATCCAGGGCATGGCGGCCGCCACCTCATCGAGGATGGTGACCGGTGCACCTTCCAGCAGCGCGACCCGGCTGCGCAGGCTGTCGGCAAACTCCAGCTTGCCCTGCATTGCCGCCGCCGTCACCGCCGCCACCTGATCGCCCACTCCGGCCAGACGGGCTATTTCGTCGATGCACTCGATCCGGATCGCGGTGGAATCCATGTCCATCACCAGCAACCCGGGTTCTCCCAGGGTCGGCAGGATGGCGAGATGGCAGACATCGATGTCCCACTCCTGCCCCTTGATGGCCTGCACCAGCTCGGGAGAAAAGCGGTTCGCGCCGAGCAGAAGCAGAGGAACACCGGCCTGCTCCCCCAGGGGATAGAGGCTGGCTTCGACCCCATGGTCTGCCAGCAGCCTCGCCACCTGTGCCAGGTGGCGAGCATTCAACGCCTTGCCAAACATGACGAGCCAGGCGCCGTCGTGGGCACTGGCTGCGGGCAACAGGGCTTCAGGGGTAAGCTGCCAGCAGGGAACACTGCACAGGGCCTTGGCCCAGTCATGCGGGGAACGGGGGAGTTGGGACAACAACATAAGAGAGACGCCTTCCTTGGAGATCACGGGGTTCATCATGCGGGCCCAGAGTAGCGTATTGCTTTTTGTACAGGCAAGCGCCAAGATCCCCCACCATTGTTCATTCACCGCAAGAGGCTCAGCGCTGTGCGTCATCTCCCCATCAAACGTGTTATCAGCCTGGCAGCAGGGATCCTGCTCGCCCTTTGGGTGCTGGCGCTGATGATCCACATGCAGGGAGCAAGCCAGGCCGCATTGCACAGCGCGGCGCGGGACAGAGCCCAGGCGCTGGTCGCCTACGCCGCCCGGGACATGCGGCGCTGGATCAAGGAGGACAAGGAGAGCGAGCTGGAGCGGCTGGCACAGGATCTCGCCGCCGAACCCGAGATCCTCGATGTCACACTTTACGATGCCCGTGGTATCCCGCTCGCCCAATCGGATCAAGCGGTACCTCTGGACAGCCTGTTGCCCATCGGCACCGACAACAAGTCACTGCCGCAGCAGGGCAAGGGGCGCACCCAGTTCGTGCAGGAGATCCAGGAGGGTAACCTGACCCTGGGCTACCTGAGGATCACGCTGGAGGAGCAGACGCTGATCGCCGCGCAAGACACCCATCTCAAGGTGAGTCAGGAGAAACAGCGGCTGATGCTGCTGGTGATGCTGCTGGCCGGCCTGCTCATCTCCTACGGGGTGCGCCGCAACTACATGCGGGTACGCAAGCACAAGAAGAGATCGGTGCAGAGCCAGGCCTCCACCGATCACGCCCCGCCGCCCGGCATCGAATAAGGCGCAGTTCGCAAAACGCGTTGCTCATGTTATTCCACCCCAGCTGTTCGAGCTTCTGATCGAACAGAGTATCGAGACACTTGGCATCGCGTCATCGCTGAGGCGCTCGTTAACGAAGTGACGATCCACGATCATCTCATGCCGCAGTTGCTTGAGCAGCCTATCCAGCCATTTTCGCTGTATCGACATCCAACTGTGCTGCGCCTAATTCTTCTCCATCCCCAAGTGCATTGATTGAATCTCGAGCCCACCGAAGGCGGTATCCCATAGCCCTTAACTTCTCAGGTCTGCCCACCTGACTTTGGTGACATCCTGGGGTTCAGGCGTAGCTTGAGACTGAAGCAAACGAATTTTTCACACCTTTCCAGCCGGTTTGGGGTGTGATCTCGATTAGTGGTTTATGTTTTCGGTATGAGACGCCCGCATTGAATGCAATGAGAGACAACATTTGTGGAAATCTTCAGGCAAGAGGCGCATCAGCCACTCCAGCAGAAGGAAACAAGGTCATGAAGCAACCCCTATTTCGCCATGGCGTGTTGGCGGCCGTGATTGCCCTCGGCACGGTATTGGCTGCCTGCAAGGAGGAGCCCCCCCCCGTCACGCATAGTGTTCCGCCCAACGTAGCCTCGGCTGCCAACCCAACCAATGCTGCCAGCCCTGCGGTCGCACCGCAAGGGCAGCCCGTTAACGCACCAGCATCGAAATATACCCCAGAGGCGCTCGAGACCCTGCTTGCGCCCATAGCCCTTTACCCTGATGCGGTATTGGCTCAGGTGTTGGCCAGCGCCACCAATCCGCAAGAGGTGCTCGATGCCGGCAACTGGCTGGTCGCCCACCCCGATCTCAAAGGGAAAGAGCTGACCGCTGCCATCGCGCCGCTGGGCTTTACACCGCCCACCATGTCGCTGATGCACTTCCCAACCGTCATGGACATGATGTGCTTGAAGATGGAGTGGACGACCGAGCTGGGCAGTGCCTTCCTGGCCGATGAACCGGGCGTATTGGCAGCCGTTCAGCGCCTGCGCCAACAGGCGATGGAGGTGGGCAACCTGAAAGACTCAGAGCAGATGAAAGTGGCCAAGGATGAACAGAACAATCAGCAGATCATCACCATTGCGCCTGCCAACCCTGACGTCATTTACGTCCCGCAATACGACCCAACCGCCGCCTATAGCGCGCCAGCTGCCGGGCCAGCTGCCGGGCCAGCTCCCGCGCCGGTGACCACGGAAACCACGACAACGACCGTGCCTGCGACAACGACCACGACAGTGGTGGAACATGACGACGATGATGAATACGACCGCGGTGATATGGTCTTGACGGGCTTGCTCGCCTTTGGTGCGGGCATGTTGGTCAACGAGGTCTTCAACGACGATGATGATGAGGGCGATTACTATTACCCGCGGTGGGGATCGGGTTATCCCGACGGTTATGTTCCCTATCGTTATAACCCCAACTATGGCAATGGTTTTCGTCCCACCAATGGCTACAACCGTCCGGTCAACTATCAGCGGGGCTCTAACAACAATATTTATATCAACGCCAAGGGGAACGATTACTTCAACAAGTTTGAGCGCGGCCCCAACAACTACCTGCGCCAAGCCGACAGCCCCATCACGGCGGCGCGCCCCCAGCGCGCTGAGCTGGCTACCCTGGAACAACGCTCGCTGAATAACGAGGCAGGAGGGGGGCGACGAGATGCTACACCGAAGGGGAGTTATGCGGGGGCCAATCGCCAACCAAAAAGCGAATATGCCGGCGCACCGCGCGCTGTCAATGAGGTGAACAGGGAGGCTCGCGCAACCGCGCCGAAGGGGAGCTACGCAGGAGCCAACCGCCAACCCAAGAGCGACAATGCCAAGGTGACGCGCGACGCCAGACAGGCAAACAGGGAAGCAAATGTGGCCCAACGCACGTCGCGCCAGGGCGACTACGCAGGAGACAAGGTCAGGCGACAGCAAATCACGCCACAGACCGCTGGAGCCCGTGATCGCGGCTATGTCCAGCCACGCGCCACTCACAGCAAGAGCACAGCACAGACGGCGACGCGCAGAGCACCTGCTGCCTCAAAGAGTGCCTTCCAAGGGGTACAGAATTCGGGTAGAACCGAGCGCGCCGCCAGCCAACGTGGGCGTGAAAGTGTGGCTAGCAGCGCGCGTGCCGGGCGCACCACTCAACCCAGACGGAGTACGCGATAATGAAGCGTTTGTTGAAATGGAGTTGGGCCCCCTCATGGGGTTTGGCCCTGCTGGCTCTGACCGTTGCCTGCGACGCAAGCGCCATGGCACAGCGTACCTTCGCCACCCCGGATGAAGCGGTGCAGGCCCTGATCTCGGCCCTGGAGCGGAATGATGTCACCGCACTGACGCTGTTGCTCGGCGAAAATAGTGAGGAGGCCATTACCTCGGGGGATGAGGTGGCCGATGCCAATGATCGCACCGCCTTCGTCGCGAGCTTCAAGAGCAAGCACCAGCTGATGGCCGAAGGTAAGGATAAAATGATACTGGTCGTGGGGGAGTCGGATTGGCCACTGCCCATCCCCCTCGTGGCCGCAGATGGCAAGTGGTATCTCGATGGTGCCGCTGGTGCCAAAGAGATCGCCTACCGCCGCATCGGTCGCAATGAGCTGGGGGCGATTGCGGTGTGCCGTGGCTTTATCGACGCGCAGATAGAATACGCCGCCATGGGGCATGATGGCCAAACTGCGGGGCTCTTTGCGGCAAAACTGCGTAGTGATGCAGGACAACAAAATGGACTCTATTGGCCTGTAGGCGAGGGGGAACCAGCAAGCCCGGCCGGAGAGGAAGTCGTCAGTGCCGCGGCAGAGGGCTACAAGACCGTGGTCGGTCAACGCACACCCTATCATGGCTACTACTACCGTATCCTGTATGCCCAGGGGGCCGCAGCCAATGGGGGGAGTAAAGAGTACTTTGTCGAAGGACAATTGAGAGACGGTGTCGCCCTGATCGCCTGGCCAGCCGATTATGCCAACAGCGGGGTGATGACCTTCATGGTGAATCACGAGGGGCGGGTTTACCAAAAGGATCTCGGCGCCGAAACGGCAACTGTCGTTGAGGCGATCCAGCTGTTCGATCCCGACAAGAGCTGGTCGCTGGTGGTTAGCGAAGAGGGTGATTAGGGTTCTTTATCTACCACTGGATCTTGGCGACTAGCATGGCGAGCGCGGCGTGATTGAGATCACAGGAGGTGATGCGGGGCCAGCCGGTTCCGTCATCGGCCAACGGAAAGGACATCGTTGTCGATCTGCGGATCTGCCAACCCTTGCCTCACCTCTCGCTGGCCCACGCGATGTTCGGCATCAGAATGAAGCGCCGCTGAGTCAGAATATGCCGTCGTTTCATGGTGCTAATCTCGTGGTGGGCGGCCAGAAAGGATAAACGGCACACCCAGTCCTCTGGGCTTCCTTCTCCAATGAGGCATAAAAAACGGCGACCCAGGGTCGCCGTTTTGCATGGAGCCGAAGCCGCGGGATCAGTCGCCCAGCAGCACGGAGTCCAGTGCGATTTCGATCATGTCGTTGAAGGTCAGCTGACGCTCTTCGGAGGTGGTCTGCTCACCGGTACGGATGTGATCGGAGACGGTGCAGATGGTCAGTGCCTTGGCACCGTACTCTGCGGCCACGCCGTAGATACCGGCGGCTTCCATCTCGACACCCAGGATGCCGTATTTTTCCATCACGTCAAACATGGAAGGATCCGGGGTGTAGAACAGGTCGGCGGAGAAGATGTTGCCCACGCGCACGGCCACCCCCTTGTTCTTGGCGGCTTGCACGGCATTGGCCACCAGACCGAAGTCGGCGATGGCCGCGAAGTCGTGATCCTTGAAGCGCAGGCGGTTGACCTTGGAGTCGGTGCAGGCACCCATGCCGATCACCACGTCACGCAGTTTCACATCTTCACGCACGGCGCCGCAGGAGCCCACGCGGATCAGGGTCTTCACGCCATAGTCCTTGATGAGCTCGGTGGCGTAGATGGAGCAGGACGGGATGCCCATGCCGTGGCCCATGACGGAGATGCGACGGCCCTTGTAGGTGCCGGTGAAGCCGAGCATGCTGCGCACATCACACACCTGCTCGACGTTCTCCAGGAAGGTTTCGGCGATGTACTTGGCACGCAGGGGATCCCCTGGCATCAGCACGGTATCCGCAAAGGCGCCATCTTTCGCATTGATATGAGGAGTTGCCATTCTCTTGATTCCTTCACACTAGGTTGAGTTTTATTGTTTTATAAAATTGCCCGCCGCCGAAGTGGCGGGCGGGTAAGTTACAGGAAACTGGTGCCGTATTGCAGCTTGGGCAGACCGTGATAGGCCGCGATGCTCTGGCCGATGTCGGCGAAGGTCTCGCGGCGGCCGACGGAACCCGCCTTGACTGGCTTGCCGTAGAACAGCACGGGGATGTATTCACGGGTGTGATCGGTGCCATTCCAGGTCGGATCGCAGCCATGGTCGGCGGTCAACACCACCACGTCGCCATCTTGCAGTATCTCGAACAGCTCCGGCAGGCGGGAGTCGAAATACTCCAGCGCATCGGCATAGCCTTTGACGTCACGACGGTGGCCGTAGGAGGAGTCGAAGTCCACGAAGTTGGTGAAGACGATGGTGTTGTCACCAGCCGCCTTCACCTCTTCCAGGGTTCTGTCCCACAGCTCGGTCAGGCCGGTGCCCTTCACCTGCTTGGTGATGCCTTGCTGGGCATAGATGTCGGCGATCTTGCCGATGGAGACCACCTGGCCACCCGCATCCTTCATGTAGTCCAGCACGGTCGGCGCCGGCGGCAGCACTGAGTAATCGTGACGGTTGCCGGTGCGCTTGAAGTTGCCCTTGCCACTGCCCACGAACGGACGGGCGATGACGCGGCCTATGTTGTAGGGCTCCAGCAGCTCACGCACTATATGGCACAACTCATAGAGCTTCTCGAGGCCGTAGGTCTCTTCGTGGCAGGCGATCTGGAACACGGAGTCGGCAGAGGTGTAGAGAATGGGCTTGCCGGTACGCATGTGCTCTTCACCCAGGTCGTCCAGCACCTGGGTGCCGGAGGCATGGCAGTTGCCGAGGTAGCCCGGCAGACCGGCCTTCTCGACGATGGCGTCCAGCAGCGCCTGCGGGAAGCTGTTGTGGTGATCGTGGAAGTAACCCCACTCGAACAGCACGGGCACACCGGCGATCTCCCAGTGACCGGACGGGGTGTCCTTGCCGGAGGAGAGCTCCTGGGCGAAGCCGTAGGCACCGACCACCTCGATATCCTTCTTCAAGCCAGCCGGGAAGTAGCCGGAAGCCTGCTCCCCCGCGTGGCCCAGGCCCAGCTTGTTGAGGTTGGGCAGATTGAGGGCACCACGGCCTTCGATCTCACCGGCGGCGCAGGCCTTGGCGATATGGCCAAGGGTGTTGGCGCCCACATCTCCGAACTTCTCGGCATCGGCGGCAGCGCCAATACCGAAGGAGTCCATCATCAGAATAAAGGTACGTTTCATGGGTCTTCCCCTTGTTACAAATCGGCCAGACCGATGCGACGGTAAACCTCGGGCAGTGCCTCTGGTCGAGTGTCACCGATCTTGACGGCTGCCTGCACCATGCGGGCGGCCTCGGCAAATTGAGCTTCTTTCTGAGCGTGGATCAGCGCGAGCGGCTTGTCAGCCTCGACGCTCTGCCCCAGGCGGATAAAGTCGGTCAGACCGACCGCATAATCGAGTTTGTCCCCGGCAGCGCGGCGACCACCGCCCATGGCGACCACGGCCAGGCCCAGTTCGCGGGTATCCATGGCGGTCACGAAACCGGCCTGCGCGGCATACACGGGGCGCACTATGCCAGCCTTGGGCAAATAGCTGTCGTAACGCTCCATGAAGTCCGCCGGACCACCGAGGCCGGTCACCATACGACCGAAGATCTCGGCAGCCTTGCCGTTGTCCAGCACCGCCTGCAACTTGGCACGGGCGTCATGCTCATCGCTGGCGAGGCCCGCGGAGATCAGCATCTCGGCACACAGCGCCAGGGTCACTTCGTGGATGCGCGGGTTGCGATACTCGCCGGTCAGGTAGCGTACCGCCTCACGCACTTCCACCGCGTTGCCAGCGCTGGAGGCCAGTACCTGGTTCATGTCGGTGAGCAGCGCCGAGGTGCGGCAGCCGGCACCGTTGGCCACGGCGACTATGCTCTTGGCCAGCTCCTCAGATGCTTCGAAGGTCGGCATAAAGGCGCCTGAGCCCACCTTGACATCCATCACCAGGGCTTCCAGCCCGGAGGCGAGCTTCTTGGAGAGGATGGAGCCGGTGATCATGGCGATGGATTCGACGGTGGCCGTGATGTCACGCACCGCATAGATACGCTTGTCGGCCGGGGCGAGATCGCCGGTCTGACCTATGATGGCCACGCCGGCCTCTTTCACCACTTTCAGGAAGCGATCGTTGTCGACCGAGGTCTGGTAGCCGGGGATGGCATCCAGCTTGTCCAGGGTACCGCCGGTGTGGCCCAGGCCACGGCCGGAGATCATGGGCACGAAGCCACCGCAGGCGGCGACCATGGGACCGAGCATCAGGGAGACCACATCACCCACGCCACCGGTGGAGTGCTTGTCGACGATCGGGCCGCCCAGGTTCAGATGATCCCAGGTCAGCACCATGCCGGAGTCGCGCATGGCACAGGTCAGGGCCACCCGCTCATCCATGGTCATGTCTTTGAAGTAAACAGCCATGGCCAGCGCCGCAATCTGGCCCTCGCCTATGGTGTTGTTGGTAATGCCCTGGACGAAGAATTGAATCTCTTGGGTACTGAGCGCTTCACCGTTGCGCTTCTTGCGAATGATTTCTTGAGGCAAAAACATCTTTCATTCCCTCCGTGCGCCGTGCACGAACACAGACCGAACAGGGGACGGCATGCAGCCCCCTGTCACCGCTTAGTAACCGCTGGTGTTGGCTGGCTTGTCGCCGTGGCCCAGGGTCGCCAGCAGGCTGGCCAGCAGGCTGGAAGCGCCGAAGCGGAAGGTGCGCGGGGAGACCCACTCCTTGCCCAGGATCTCTTCGGCCATGGCCAGGTACTGACCGGCAACGGCTGCGTCTTTCACGCCACCGGCAGGCTTGAAGCCGACTTTCGGGTTCTTGGCTTTGATCACTTCCATCATGATGCGGGCAGCTTCCGGGGTCGCATTGACCGGCACCTTGCCGGTGGAGGTCTTGATGAAGTCGGCACCGGCGTCGATGGAGATCTCGGAGGCGCGACGGATCAGCGCCTCTTCCTTCAACTCGCCGGTCTCGATGATCACTTTCAGCAGCGCCTTGTCGCCACAGGCTTCCTTACAAGCTTTGACCAGATCGAAGCCGACCTGTTCATTGCCGGCCATGAAGGCGCGGTACGGGAACACCACGTCCACTTCATCGGCACCGTAGGCGACGGCAGCACGAGTCTCGGCCACGGCGATCTCGATGTCGTCGTTGCCGTGAGGGAAGTTGGTCACGGTGGCGATGCGCACGTCGGCGGCACCGATCTCACGCAGGGTCTTGCGAGCAATGGGGATGAAACGGGGGTAGATGCAAACGGCGGCGGTGAGGCCGGCCGGTGACTTGGCCTTGCGGCACAGGTCGATGACTTTCTGATCGGTGTCGTCATCGTTCAGGGTGGTCAGGTCCATCAGGTTCAGGGCGCGTTGGGCGGCCAGTTTCAGATCAGTCATGCTATGTCTCCAAAGTCTCGATAAGTCCCCTCACCCACGATCCGCCGCCACCGAACACACAGGATCGGCGAGGAAAGATCCCGGACGAACGGGATATGGAATTACAGCGCAAATGCACAGGCAATACGGCTGCAAATAAGGCAAGAGCCCTGTCACTTTCTTACAAAAGTGCGGACTTGGTTCCATGAAGACTTGAGAAAGGCCGACAACCGCAGACCCGACTTCCCAATCAATTCCATTTGACCGCCAACACCCACTTCATGTGGGCATTAGTCAATGCCAGCACCCTGCTGGCATCGCCTATTTCAGCCGAGATACCCCTTGTTTGCAAGCCGGATTTGCCAATTTCAGAGGTACCTCACACCCGGCAAATCCAGCACTGGTAGGTGCTTAAGAGAAGAAGCGGGTCAGGATCCAGGAGTAGGCAATCCCCCCCAGATAGACCCCCACAATCCCCATTACCCCGGACAGTACGGGAGGTGCCGGGATCGGCAACTTGAGGAAAGAAAACAACACGCCAACGATAAAGCCGGCAGCAATCGCCAGTAGCACTTCATTCATAAAACCTCCGATTTGACTCATTTTATTATTAGTCTAGAAAGGAAAACGGTTGTCACCGCCCCAAACGAGAACGCCACAGCTTTTCGCTGTGGCGCTCGTTTCAACTTGTCTGTCAGACAAGCATTACATGGCTGTCAGTGCCAGGAAGAAGCCTGCGATGGTGGCAGACATCAGGTTGGACAGAGAGCCGGCCAGTACGGCCTTCAGACCGAACTTGGCGATGGTGCCGCGACGGTTCGGTGCCATGGACCCCAGACCACCCAGCAGGATGGCAACGGAGGACAGGTTGGCGAAGCCGCACAGGGCGAAGGAGATGATGGCCTTGGTGTGGTCAGACATGGCCACGCCGTTGATCAGCACTTCATCCTTCAGGTAGGGAGCGAAGTTCAGGTAAGCCACAAACTCGTTCACTACCAGCTTCTGACCGATGAAGGAACCGGCCACGACCGCTTCGCTCCAGGGCACACCGATCAGGAAGGCCAGCGGGGAGAACAACCAGCCCAGCAGCAGCTCCAGGGAGAGCTCAGGCATGCCGAACCAGCCACCCACGCCGGAGAAGATGCCGTTGATCATGGCGATGAGGCCGATGAAGGCCAGCAGCATGGCACCCACGTTCAAGGCCAGCTGCAGACCGGCGGAGGCACCGGCAGCGGCGGCGTCGATCACGTTGGCAGGCTTGTCGTCCAGATCGCCATCGGCAGAGTTCTCGTCGTAGCTCGGGGTCTCGGTTTCCGGTACCAGCAGCTTGGCGAACAGCAGACCACCCGGGGCAGCCATGAAGGAGGCGGCGATCAGGTATTCCATCTTGACGCCCATGGAGGCGTAACCGGCCAGCACGGAGCCGGCAACGGAGGCCAGGCCACCACACATGACGGCGAACAGCTCGGAGTCGGTCATCTTGGAGATGAAGGGACGCACCACCAGCGGGGCTTCAGTCTGGCCGACGAAGATGTTGGCAGTGGCAGACAGGGATTCGGTACGGGAGGTACCCAGCACCTTCTGCAGACCACCACCCAGCAGCTTGATCACCCACTGCATGATGCCGAGGTAATAAAGAACCGCGATCAGGGAAGAGAAGAAGATGATGACAGGCAGGACACGGAAGGCGAAGATGAAGCCACCGCCACCGAACACTTCGAACATCTTGTTGCTGACCAGACCACCGAACAGGAATTCGATACCGTTCTGACCATAACCGATGACGCTGGAGACGGCGTTGGACACGCTCACCAGAATATCCCGGCCAACCGGGACATACAGCACGAAGGCACCCAGGCCTGCCTGAATGGCAAAGGCACCGCCCACGGTACGAATTTTGATTGCCTTGCGATTGCTGGAGAACAGCACCGCGATAAGGATGAGCGTTGCCATCCCCACCAGACCCATTATCAGATTCATTATTAACACTTCCTCTTTGGTAGCACCTGCCAGCTTGTTAACGTTTTGTGTATGAAAGCCGCTAATCAAGGGTGCGCATTATACTAATTACGGTGCGACAAAATAGAATACTGGTCACATTTTATAAGCCTGAAATGGGCTGAACGTCGTTTAATTAGACCGCAAACGATTTTTATGGGTCCTGTTTTTTATCACACCGGCATCAGTCGTTAATCCGCTGTTAAATTCATGGTCGCACGCGGGAAAAGCCGCAGAGTGGATTCATGTAACACCGAAATAACATCCGCCAGCGGTTGCTGCCGTAATTGCGCCAACAGCAGGGCTATGCTCGGCAGGCTGGCCGGGGTGTTGATCTCCCCCTGGCGCCCCTGCAGCGGCATGTCGGGGGCATCGGTTTCCAGCAGCAAGGCCTCCAGCGGCATGGCGCGGATCGCCTCCCGGGTCTTGTTGGCCCGCTCATAGCTGATGACACCTCCGATCCCCAGCCTGAAACCCAGTTGCCAGAACGCCTCGGCCTGATGCAGGGAGCCGCTGAAGGCGTGAATGACACCGCCTCGCGCCGGTTTGAAGCGCCGCAGGATCTTGGCGACAGTGTCGTTGGCCCGCACCGAGTGGACGATGAGGGGCAGATCATGAGCCATGGCCAGCCTCACTTGCGCCTCGAACAGCGCGAGTTGCCCCTCCTGGGGCACCTGGGTGCGCAAGTCCAGCCCGCATTCGCCGATGGCCACCAGCCCCCTGGGCTTGCCCGCCAGCAGGGCCTCCAGCCTTGCCAGCGCCCCCTCCGTCTGGGCCCCCACATACCAGGGATGCACCCCCAGACCATAACGAATGCCTTGATGGTGCTCGGCCAGCGCCATCACGCGCCCCCAGTTTTCCTCTCCCACGGCGGGGATGATATACTCGCCCACCCCCAGCTGGCGCCACTGGGCCAGCAATGCCTCCCGATCGTCATCGAACACCGGAAAATCCAGGTGGCAGTGGGTGTCTATCAGTTCCATGTCGCGCTTACCTGTTTGTCGTACTCAATGGGTGATTCCATGCCAAAACACCTTTCCCACGGCTTTACCCTGCTCGAACTGGTGCTGGTCATCGTCGTGCTGGCCATCCTGGCGGTCACCGCCCTGCCCCGCTTCATCAATATCCAGGACGACGGGCTCAAGAGCAGCGTCTCGGCGACCGCGGGCGGTTTTGCCAGCGCCGTGCAGCTCGCCCATGCGGGCTGGGCGGTCAAGGTGAAGGGGGAACCGCTGGCACTCTATAACTTTAGCGGCATGGGCAAGCAGGATCTCGACATCAACCACTATGGCTGGCCAGTAGGGACCGATGAAAATCGACCTGGTATGGGGATTGACACCATTTTCCCTGGCGGAAAAAGCAATGAAATATCTGTCAACAGCAGAGCAGACTGCGAGCTTCTCTTCACCGGACTACTCGATACAGAACAAACAGTGGCGGATGAAGATAAAACAGGTGCCGAACCAGATTATATTTCGCAACTCATCCCTGCATACGATCAAACAGAGGCTGGAGGCCTAGAACACAGCAACTGCAGCTATACCCTGCGCGACTCCATCGGCCGCTTCCCCGCTTATCCGGACGGGTTGGGATTTGAGTACAACAGCGTTACCGGGGCCGTGACGCGCAATTTTGATTGAGTGGCGAGGCATCGCCCTCCGACGTAGGCTCCTCCTGCTCGTCCTCATCATGTCGCACCGGCGCGCAGCAGCGCCGGTTCTCCGGAGTGAGTCCCCACTCCTGGCACCAGGCATCGTAGCGAGCCAGCCAACGCAGCAAAATCCCCTTCATGGGCCCTCCTCGTCTCTATTATTCTCCCGCTACAGCCTGCCCCAATCGCGCGCGCCGGGCCAGCCTCACGGGCCCAGCGGCGTCATGGGGCCGTGAACGGCAACAGCAGCCCCATGCTGATCTCGTCGACATAGCCCTCGTCCAGCCGATACGCCTGTCGCCGCAACCCCTCATCCAGGAAACCGCACTTGCGATAAAGTGAATGAGCCGCCTCGTTATGGGCCATCACCCCCAGCTCCAGTCTGCTGATGCCGCAATCCGGCGCACTCGCGATCAGGGTACGCAGCAGCCGCTCGCCCCAGCCCTGGCCGCGCGCATTCGACCGCAATCCCATCACCACCTGGGCACAGTGCCGGTTGCGCGCCAGGCCGCCGCCGATGAGCACGGCAAACCCCTGCACCTCTCCGGCCAGCACCAGCAGCCACATGGCCTGATTGGGGACCGCCGCCATGGCCTCGAGCCGCTGGCGCTGCCCCTCGATATTTGAGGGTCGCTCCCCCACCTCATAGAGCATGAAGCGGGTCTCCCGATCCAGCTGCCCAAAGAAGTGATCCAGCGCCGCTGCATCCTCCACGTCCGCCAAACGAATCATCACCCCGCTCTCCCTGCCTGGTTGTCATGCCGGTCCACGGCCATAAAAAAACGACTCCATTTGGAGTCGTTTTTATCAGAGCCATCTGGCTAATGCCATGCCCTTATGGCGCAGCAGCCCGATCAGGCTTTCGCTGGCAGGCTCAGGCGGGCGACCGCTTCCACGTGCATGGAGTGCGGGAACATGTCCACCGGCTGCACCTCGTCCAGCACGAAGCCCTGCTTGACCAGCCAGGCGAGATCCCGGGCCAGGGTCTGGGGGTTGCAGGAGACATAGACCAGCCGGCGCGGCGCCATGGCGACCAGGGTCTGCAGCACCGCCTTGTCACAGCCCTTGCGGGGCGGATCCATCACCACCACATCGGCAGTCACGCCCTGGGCGTGCAGCTCGGGCATCAGTTGCTCGGCCTTGCCCACGTGGAATTCGGTGTGCTCTATGCCGTTGAGAGCTGCGTTGCGACGGGCATCGCTGATGGCGCTCTCCACCGACTCGATGCCCACCACCTTGGCGGCCTTGCCAGCCAGGAACAGGGAAATGGTGCCGATGCCGCAATAGATGTCGAACACCGTCTCGTTGCCGGTCAGCTCGCTGTATTCAAGCGCCTTGGAGTAGAGCACATCGGTCTGGCTCGGGTTGTTCTGGAAGAAGGAGAGCGGCGAGATCTCGAACGCGAGCTCGTGGATCTTGTCGCGGATCACTCCTTCCCCCAGCAGCACGCGGTTGCTCGTCCCCAGGATGCGGTTGGTGCGCTCGTCATTGATGTTCTGCACCAGGGTAGTGATGGGCAGATCCCTCAGGGCCGCCAGCAGTTCGGCCTCGAAGGGCAGCGCCTCGCCCAGGGTCACCAGCACCACCATCAGCTCGCCGCTCTTGAAGCCCTTGCGGGTCATAAGGTTGCGCACGCAGCCGGTGTGGGCCACCTCGTCATAGGCGGCAATGTCGTGCTCACGCATCCAGCCACGCACCCGGGCATTGAGCTCCACATGCAGGGAGTCCTGCACCGCGCAGTCGTCGGCGGTGATGAGATCATGGGAGTGCTTGCGATAGAAGCCGATCTCGGCGCCGGCCTCGCTGCCACGCACGGCGTACTGCGCCTTGTTGCGGTAGGCGAAGGGGCTGTCCATGCCGAGGATGGGGTTGACCTGGGTCTCACCCAGCCCAACCTGCTCCAACGCGCTCTGCACCAGGGATTGTTTCAGCTTGAGCTGGGCCGGATAGGCCAGCGGGCGCACCTGACAGCCGCCGCACTCGGTGTTGGGGCAGAAATCGGGAACCCTGTCGGCGGACGGCTGGGTCAGCTCGACCAGCTTGCCGTGCAGATAGTTCGGCTTGACCTCGGTCAACTCGACCAGCGCCTGCTCACCGGGCAGCAGACCCTCGACAAACAGGGGGCGATCGAACAGGCGACCCTTGCCATCCCCCTTGTCGGTCAGTTCCAGAATATCGATCTGATGTTGGTGTCCCACTAACGGCATGAGCGGCTCCGAAGGCATAGAAGAAAGGGTGGAAGCAGGGATGACCCAGCTACCCCAAATAAAGGGTGGCAGAGTTTAGCGGAGATCCGGCCAAATTGCAGGCATAAAACGCCCCTTGAAGGAAATAACGGCAGGCAGGATCAGAGCTCGCTGGATGGGGGGCGCCTCATGGGTCACCATAAAAAAACCGCCGGACAAGGCCGGCGGCAGGTAGTCAACGGGAGCCTGAGGGGATCACAGGCTGTAGGCTTTCTCCCCATGGCTGGTGACATCCAGCCCTTCCCGCTCGGCATCTTCCTTGACCCGCAGGCCAATCAGCAGATCCACCAGCTTGTAGGCCACGGCGGAGACCAGGGCAGTCCATGCCACAGTCACCAGCACACCGATGACCTGGATCTTCACCTGGGTCAGGATGGAGTAGCCCTCGGCCACCTGGTTGGTCACATAGTCCCACACCCCGGTGCCACCCAGATCCGGGCTGGCGAACACCCCAGTCAGCACGGCTCCCAGGATACCGCACACCCCGTGCAGGCCGAACACGTCCAGGCTGTCATCGGCCCTCAGCAGGCGCTTGAGACCATGCACCCCCCACAGACCGGCCACACCGCTCAGCAGACCGATGATGAGGGCACCACCGACACCGACGAAACCGGCGGCAGGAGTGATGGCCACCAGACCCGCCACTGCACCGGACACGGCGCCCAGCAGCGAGGGACGGCCCTTCATCATCCATTCGGCCAAGGTCCAGGAGAGCGCGGCACCTGCCGGCGCCAACCAGGTGTTGACGAAGGCCAGGGCGGCCGTGCCGTTGGCTTCCAGCGCGGAGCCGGCGTTGAAGCCGAACCAGCCGAACCAGAGCAGGGCGGCGCCAATCATGGTCATGGTCAGGCTGTGGGGAGCCATGGGATCACGACCGTAGCCGACCCGCTTGCCGACCATGAAGGCACCGACCAGACCGGCGACCGCCGCGTTGATGTGCACCACAGTGCCGCCGGCGAAATCGAGGGCGCCGTGCTGGAACAGATAGCCTGCGGTGGCACCGGCAGCCTCGGCGGCGGCGGCATCCGTGTAGGCATCCGGACCGGCCCAGTACCACACCATGTGCGCCATCGGAATGTAGGCAAAGGTGAACCAGATCACGGCGAACAGCAGCACGGCCGAGAACTTCATCCGCTCGGCGAAAGCACCGACGATGAGCCCGCAGGTGATGGCGGCAAAGGCCCCCTGGAACACCACATAGATGAACTCGCTGATCCCCACCCCTTTGCTGAAGGTGGCGGCAATAGACTCGGGGGTCACCCCGACCAGCAGCAGCTTGTCGAACGAACCGTAAAAGGCGCTCCCCTCGGTGAAGGTCAGTGAATAGCCGTAGATGACCCAGAGCACTGTGATCAGGCAGAACAGGGTGAACACCTGCATCAGCACGCTCAGCATGTTCTTGGCGCGTACCAGGCCACCGTAGAACAGGGCCAGCCCCGGAATAGACATCAGGATCACCAGGGCGGACGCCAGCATCAACCAGGTGTTGTCTCCCTTGTTGATGGTCACGGTCGCGGCAGCCTGCACCACGTCGGCCTGAGCGGCTACCTCTTCTGCCCAACCTGGGGTGGCCATGGTGGCGCTCAGCGCCAGCAGGCCAGTCACTACGAGTCTCTTGAACATACAGCCCTCTCCTTGTCGTCCCGGCACCCGGCCGGGTCCATTTCCTGATATGAATGTCAAACTTGGCCACTTGCACGCATCGTCACATCCAGCGTGCCACCCCCTCGGGCATGACTCTGCGGGCTCTTCATGGCGACCTGATTTATCTAAAGCATAAAGCAGGCCAGAAAATATAATTCTTTATTTTCAATTACTTGAATTTGATTGTGCGATCTGATGCACCATATTGGCGCATCCCGCCCACAATCAGGCAGGGAGGCGCACTTCGGCTGTGCAGTGCCGGGCGTTGCACCAGGATGGCACCTGGGCATACCAAACGGGAAAAATCCCGGGGCAACGGGGGCCCGGCTGGCCCTGACGCTCATTTATTGAACAAATGAAAAACGCCTTTGCATGACGAAGTCACATGATGGCGTAGGTTGGGCATCATTCCTCTGAGGGAGAGGATGGGAGCGCAGAAGGGGATTCACCGCCTGATCTGGTCTGAGCCCGATCTTCCTGACCATACCGGCGCGACCAGGTTTGCCCTGTCACCCGAACGAGGAGCCCATGCCCTGTCTCGCCATGCCCAAAATCAAGGTGTTCGTGCCTGCCCGCGACGTCAGCCTCTCCAGGCAGTTCTATCAGGATCTCGGGTTCACCCTGGCCTCCGGCCTACTTCCATTTCGGGGCGGTGAGCTTCCTGCTGCAGGACCATTACCACGAGGCGCTGGCCGAGCACTTCATGATGCTCATCCTGATGGAGGACGTGGCCGCCTGGTGGGCTCACGGAGAGGAAAGCCAGATCACCCCCGTTACGGCATCAGGGTCACGGAGATCGCCACCCAGCCGTGGCACATGAAGGAGTGCTGTCCCTACGACCTCTCAAACGTGCTGTGACGGATCAGCCAGAGCATCGATTGAGGGGCCGCGAGTGCTGAAAAACAAAAGGCCATCCGCGAGGATGGCCTTTTGTCATTGAATTAGTTGATGGTGCCCGGGGTCGGACTCGAACCGACACGTCTTGCAACGGCGGATTTTGAATCCGCTGCGTCTACCGATTTCGCCACCCGGGCAACTGCGAGGGATTATACGAATGGCGTTTTGGCATGCAAGGTGTTTTTCTTGCACGGCCACCGTTTGCTCAATTATTCAACGCCTTGCCGATGTTCGGCCAGTTACATAGAATGCCCGCATCATATTAATGGAATAATCATCATGGCCAAGCGCAAGACCCCCTCCTCTCTCCAGCCTCCCCCCCAGCACCAGCACCCTTCGGCTGGGCTGCTGCGGCGCCTGGGTGCCCTGCTCTATGACTACCTGGTGGTCATCGCCTTGCTGATCATCGCCGGTTTCATCGGCATGGGGGTGGCGCAACTGCTGCTGGCCACCGGCATGGCGACCGTACCCGAGGGCAAGGATGCGGCCTGGCTGCTGACCAGTCCCCTCTACAGCGCCTGGCTCGCCCTGGTGATCTGCGGTTTCTACACCTGGTTCTGGACCCGCGCCGGCCAGACCATCGGTATGCGCGCCTGGCGCCTGCGCATCCAGAATCTGGACGGCAGCAACATTCGCATCACCCAGGCCCTGATCCGGCTCGCGACCTCGGCCTTCGGTCTCGGCAACCTGATGTGCGTGTTCAATCGTGCACGGCCCCGCGCCTTCCAGGACATCTGGGCCGAATGTGAAGTGGTGGTGCTGAGCAAGCAGGAGAACCTGGAGCAGCTGAACAAGTGACCAGCCGAGTACGAGACAAGAAACAAGAAGGGCACCCACTGGGTGCCCTTCTTGTTTCTTGTCGTCTCACACCACAGCCAGTGTCACTGCTTGCGGCTCAGGATATAGAAGGAGATGCCACCAAACAGCAGGCTGGGTGCAATGGCAGCCAGGATGGGCGGTACCGCATACACCAGGCTGACCGGGCCGAATACCCGATCGCTCACATAGACAGCGAAGCCGGTCATGATCCCCATCAGCATCCTGGCCCCCATGCTCACCGAGCGCAGCGGGCCGAAAATGAAGGAAGACGCAAGCAGTATCATGGCCACCACCGACAGCGGCGACAGCAGCTTACGCCACATCTCCAGCTTGTAGCGTCCTGCGTCCTGCTTGTTAGCGTCCAGATAGCCGATGTAATCCCGCAGTCCCGAGATGGGCAGGTTTTCGGGATCAATGCTCACCACCCCCAGCTGCTTGGGAGTCAGCTCGGACTGCCACTGCATCTGGGCATGTTTCTCGTCCAGGATCTGCTTGGGATCGTCGAAGCGGGTGATGTGCACCTGCTTGAGCAGCCAGTGATGCTGCTCGAACACCCCTTCCTGCGCCTGGACCACGTCGATCAGGTTGCGGGACGGAGTGAAACGATACAGGGTGATACCGGTCAGGGCGCCGTCGTTGCGCACCCCGTTGATATTGACGAAGTTGTTGCCATCCCGCGCCCAGACACCGTAGGCCGAGACGGTGAGTCGCCCTTCTGACATGGCACCCGCCTTGATGTCATCCGCCATCCGCTTGGCGGCCGGGGCTACGTACTCGCCCATCAGACCGACCAGCAGCATCAGGGGGATCGCCGTCTTGAGCGCCGCCATCACGATGCTGATCTTGGAGCGACCCGATGCCTGCATCACCACCAGCTCGGAGCTGGTGGCGAGCTGACCCAGGCCGATGAGGCCACCCAGCAGGGCCGCCAGGGGGAAGAACAGCACCGCCTCCTTGGGCATGGAGAGCAGCACGAAATAGAGGGCGTTGAGCATGTCGTAATTGCCCTCCCCCACGGCTTTCAACTGCTCCACATATTTGATGAGCGCCGCCAGCCCGACCAGGGTCAGTTCACACAGCAGGATCGACATGAAGATGACCCTGCCGATGTATCTATCGAGAATGCCGAACATCAACAGAAACTCCTATGTTGCAGCATCATGCTGATTTGCCTTTGAAAAAGTGGCCCTTGACCCCGTTCCACCAGCTGGTGCCCTGCAGGTTGAGCGGCACCCCGATCAGCAGCAGATAGACCAGCGGCACCAGGAACATGCCTGGCCAGTGAGGCAGACGCCCGCTGTCGATGGCTGAACGGGCGGCACTGAGCAGCAGGAAATAGGAGAGATAGAGCAGGATGGCCGGCAACAGCTTGGCGTAACGCCCCTGGCGGGGGTTGACCCGGGCCAGCGGTACCACCAGAACAGTGAGGACCAGGATGGAGAAGGGCAGCGACAGACGCCACTGCAGCTCGGCCATCAGCTGATTGTCCTGGGTACCCAGCAGCGCCATGGTCGGCTTGGCCGCCGCCTTGCGGTTGGAGCGCTCCATCTCCTGCTGACGGATTACCAGGCTGTATTCGCTGAACTCGGAGACCTGGAACTGCTTGCCGGTGAACTGACCTTCATAGCGGGAACCGTCCTTCAGAGTCAGCCATTGCAGGCCATTGCTGTCGGCGGTCACCTGTCCCTCGTTGGCCACCACCACGGAAGGGGGCGAACTCCCTTCGGCACGCTGTAGCACGAAGATCTTCTGCAACTCGGATCCCTTGTCGTTCAGATCCTGGATGTAGGCAACCAGGCGCCCCTTGTCGAGCTCCATGAAACGGCCGGCCTGCAGGAAGGAGATGCCAGGATCGGCCTTGAACTCGTCGATCACCTGATACTCGCGCTCCTTGGCCTGGGGGGCGATCCAGCCGGTATTGAATGCGGCGACGGCTGCTGTCAGCAGAGCCAGCAGCAGGGCACTGCCCATCACGAAGCGGTGGCTGAAGCCTACCGCATGCATCACCGTCATCTCGCTTTCCGCATACAAACGACCGTGAGCAAACAGAATGGCTAAAAACAGACTGATAGGCAGCATCAACAGGGCCATATTCGGCAGGTTGAGCAGCAGCAGGGTGGAAACCAGGCGCGTCGGCACCTCACCATCGGCAGCATCGCCGATGATCTGGATAAATTGCTGGCTGACGAAGATAAGCAGCAGTACGAACAGCACCGCCAGCTGGGTTTTCAGGGTCTCCCTGAACAAATATCGGAAAACGATCACAGTCATTCCCAAGTAAACTTGTGTTTTTAGTCGAATGCCTGAAAAATAGGGCCCTATATTGGATTTTTACCAGTTTGAACTGCGGAGCCTGTGGCTGTTCGCTCCGCCTCTGATACCCCAACAAGCACCGCATTATTCAATAAATGGTGCCTTTTGTCTTTAGGATGTAGGAGATTCCATGGAGTTCAGTGTAAAGAGTGGCAGTCCTGAGAAGCAACGCAGCGCCTGCGTCGTGGTCGGCGTTTTTGAGCCTCGCCGCCTCTCTCCGGTTGCCGAACAGCTGGACAAGATCAGCGACGGCTACCTCAGCTCGCTGCTGCGCCGCGGCGATCTGGAAGGCAAACCAGGCCAGATGCTGTTGTTGCATCAAGTACCGGGCGTGCTCAGCGAGCGCGTGCTGCTGGTCGGGTGCGGCAAGGAGCGGGAACTCGACGAACGCCAGTACAAGCAGATCATCAACAAGACCATCACCACCCTGAACGAGACCGGGTCCATGGAAGCGGTCTGCTTCCTGACCGAGCTGCACGTCAAGGGCCGGGATACCTATTGGAAGGTGCGCCAGGCGGTGGAAACCACCAAGGCGGGCCTCTACAGCTTCGATCAATTCAAGACCAACAAGGCCGAACCGCGCCGTCCGCTGCGCAAGCTGGTATTCAACGTGCCGACGCGTCGGGAACTGACCATAGGCGAGCGCGCCATCACCCACGGCCTGGCCGTGGCGAAAGGGGTACGCATCTGCCGCGACGTGGCGAACATGCCGCCCAACGTCTGCAACCCGGCCTACCTCGCCTCCCAGGCCCGCCGTCTGGCGGATGCCTATGACAACATCACCACCAAGGTGATCGGCGAGCAGGAGATGGCAGAACTCGGCATGAACTCCTACCTGGCGGTGGCCCGCGGCTCCGAGAACGAAGCCATGATGGCCATCATCGAATACAAGGGCAACGCCGACGCCAAGCCCATCGTACTGGTGGGCAAGGGACTGACCTTCGATTCGGGCGGCATCTCCATCAAGCCGGCGGACGGCATGGACGAGATGAAGTACGACATGGGCGGCGCCGCCTCCGTGCTCGGCACCATGCACGCCCTGGCCCAGTTGCAGCTGCCCATCAACGTCATCGGCGTGCTGGCAGGCTGCGAGAACATGCCGGGCGGCAACGCCTATCGCCCGGGTGACATCCTCACCACCATGTCCGGCCAGACCGTCGAGGTGCTCAACACCGACGCCGAGGGTCGCCTGGTGCTGTGCGATGCCCTCACCTATGTGGACCGCTACGATCCCGAAACCGTGATCGACGTGGCGACCCTGACCGGCGCCTGCATCATCGCCCTGGGTCACCACACCTCGGGTCTGCTGGCGAACCACAACCCGCTGGCCCACGAGCTGCTCAACGCCTCCGAGCAGGCCGGCGATCGCGCCTGGCGCCTGCCCCTGTTCGACGAGTATCAGGAGCAGTTGGAGAGCCCGTTTGCCGACATGGCCAACATAGGCGGCCGTCCGGCCGGCACCATCACCGCCGCCGCCTTCCTGTCGCGCTTCACCAAGAAGTACAACTGGGCCCACCTGGACATCGCAGGGACCGCCTGGAAGAGCGGCAAGGATAAAGGTTCCACCGGTCGCCCCGTGCCCCTGCTGACCCAGTTCCTGCTCAATCGAGCCGGCGTGGCGGACGTCGAAGACAAGGAGTAA
Source organism: Aeromonas sp. QDB31 (assembly GCF_027707605.1). NCBI lineage: Bacteria > Pseudomonadati > Pseudomonadota > Gammaproteobacteria > Aeromonadales > Aeromonadaceae > Aeromonas > Aeromonas sp. QDB31. Next base: position 133,069 of record NZ_JAPCIX010000005.1, read on the forward strand.
CCCCTCTCTTCAGATGCCCGCATCAGGGGAGTGGTACCACAAGGAAGAGGCTCGCCTCTTCCTTGTTTCATTGAGAGAATCCGGGAAGACCGTGCCTGGCACGGCGCCCCGCAGACGGCCAATCGCTGTCCGTCACAGCCAAACGGGACCAACCTGATGAGCCAAGTGACCTTTTACCTGATGAGTGAGCCTGACGACGCTCAGGCGTCTGCGGTCGAACACCTCGCCTGCCAGCTGGTGGCCGATGGCTGGAGTGCCGGCCACCTCTATCTGTTTTGCAACGACGAGGCCCAGGCTCTGCGCCTGGACGAACTGCTGTGGCAACTGCCGCCGGATCGTTTCGTGCCGCACCAGTTGCAGGGGGAGAGCGGCCAGGCCCCGGTGGAGATAGGCCATCAGCCACCGAAGCGGCGCTATGCCCGCCTCATCAACCTGGCCGAGCAGACACCTTTGTTTGCAGGACACTTCGCTCAAGTGGTAGATTTTGTCCCCACTGACGAAACGCAAAAGCAGCAAGCCCGCGAGCGCTACAAGCACTATCGCCAGGCGGGTCATGCCCTCGAGATGAGGGATCAGCCCGTCCTTGCCGCACCGGATCCGGCGCAGCCCTGACTGCGCCACCCTCGATCCACGACGACTCAACACCAGACTCCATCCATCCAGAATACGGCGAGACCATGGAAAAGACTTTTAATCACAATGCCATCGAACAGGCGCTCTATCAGCACTGGGAAGCCCAGGGTTACTTCAAGCCCCACGGCGACACCAGCAAAGACTCCTTCTGCATCATGATCCCGCCGCCGAACGTCACCGGCAGCCTGCACATGGGTCACGCCTTCCAGCAAACCCTGATGGATACCCTGATCCGCTACAACCGCATGCAGGGCAAGAACACCCTGTGGCAGGCGGGTACCGACCACGCCGGTATCGCCACCCAGATGGTGGTTGAGCGCAAGATCGCCGCCGAAGAGGGCAAGACCCGCCACGATTACGGCCGTGAAGCCTTCATCGACAAGATCTGGCAGTGGAAGGAAGAGTCCGGTGGCACCATCACCCGCCAGATGCGCCGCCTGGGCGACTCCGTGGACTGGGAGCGCGAGCGCTTCACCATGGATGAAGGCCTCTCCGCCGCCGTGCAGGAAGTGTTCGTCCGTCTCTACGAAGATGGCCTGATGTACCGCGGCAAGCGCCTGGTGAACTGGGATCCGAAACTCAACACCGCCATCTCCGATCTGGAAGTGGAAAACCGCGAGATCAAGGGCCACATGTGGCACCTGCGCTACCCCCTGGCCAACGGCGCCAAGACAACCGAAGGTCAGGATCACCTGATCGTCGCCACCACCCGTCCGGAGACCATGCTGGGCGATACCGCCGTGGCCGTGAACCCGGAAGACCCCCGTTACAAGGCGCTGATCGGCCAGCACATTCTGCTGCCACTGGTGAACCGCCTGATCCCCATCGTCGCCGATGAACACGCCGATATGGAGAAGGGCACCGGCTGCGTGAAGATCACCCCGGCCCACGACTTCAACGACAACGAAGTGGGCAAGCGCCACAACCTGCCGATGATCAACATCTTCACCCTGGACGCCCACGTGCGTGCCGAGGCCGAAGTGGTCGACACCAACGGCAACCCCAGCACCGCCTACGACGCCGCCCTGCCGAGCGAGTTTGCCGGCATGGAGCGCTTCGCCGCCCGCAAGGCCATCGTCGCCAAGCTGGACGAGCTGGGCCTCTTGGCCGAGATCAAGGATCACGTGCTGCAACAGCCTTACGGCGATCGCGGCGGCGTGCCCATTGAGCCGATGCTGACCGACCAGTGGTACGTGCGCGTGGCCCCCATGGCCAAGACCGCCATCGAAGCGGTGGAAGATGGCCGTATCCAGTTCGTGCCGAAACAGTACGAAAACATGTACTTCTCCTGGATGCGCGACATTCAGGACTGGTGCGTCTCCCGTCAGCTGTGGTGGGGTCACCGCATCCCGGCCTGGTATGACGACGCAGGCAACGTCTACGTGGGCCGTGACGAGGCGGAAGTGCGTGCCAAGCACAGCATCCCGTCCGTGACCACCCTGCGTCAGGACGAAGACGTGCTCGACACCTGGTTCAGCTCCGCCCTGTGGACCTTCTCCACCCTGGGCTGGCCGAACAACACCGAGGCGCTCAAGACCTTCCACCCGACCGACGTGCTGATGAGCGGCTTCGACATCATCTTCTTCTGGATTGCCCGGATGATCATGATGACCATGCACTTCATCAAGGACGAAAACGGTCAGCCGCAAGTCCCGTTCAAGACCGTCTACATCACCGGCCTTATCCGTGACGAAGAAGGCCAGAAGATGTCCAAGTCCAAGGGCAACGTGCTGGACCCCCTCGACATGATCGACGGCATCTCGCTGGAAGATCTGCTGGAGAAGCGCACCGGCAACATGATGCAGCCGCAGATGGCCGAGAAGATCGGCAAGCGCACCGCCAAGCAGTTCCCGGAAGGGATCGAGGCACACGGTACCGATGCCCTGCGCTTCACGCTGGCGGCGCTGGCCTCTACCGGCCGTGACATCAACTGGGACATGAAGCGCCTGGACGGCTACAACAACTTCTGCAACAAGCTGTGGAACGCCTCCCGCTATGTGCTGATGAACACCGAAGATCAGGACTGCGGCCTGCACGGCGGCGAGATGCAGTTCAGCCTGGCGGATCGCTGGATCCAGTCCCAGCTGCAGGTCGCCATCCGCGACTTCCGCACCGCGCTCGATACCTATCGCTTCGATATCGCGGCCGGCGTGCTGTACGAATTTATCTGGAACCAGTTCTGCGACTGGTATCTGGAGCTGACCAAGCCGGTGCTGGGCAAGGGCTCAGAGGCCGAGCAGCGCGCCACCCGTCACACCCTGGTGACTGTGCTGGAGACCCTGCTGCGTCTGGCGCACCCCATCATCCCCTTCATCACCGAGACCATCTGGAAGTCGGTGGCTCCGCTGACCGGCGTGCACGCCGACACCATCATGATTCAGGCTTTCCCGGAGTTCGATGCCGCCAAGGTAGACGACGCCGCGATGGCGGATCAGGAGTGGGTGAAGGAGTTCATCGTCGGCATCCGCAACATCCGCGCCGAGATGAACGTGGCTCCGAGCGTAGCCCTGAACGTGCTGCTCAAGTGCGATGGAAAGGACGCCCAGCGCGCCGGTGACAACGAGGCCTTCCTCAAGTCCCTGGCTCGTCTGGAATCTATCCGCGTGCTGGCGGACGGTGAAGTCGCCCCCCTGTCGGTGAAGAAGCTGATCGGTGCTACCGAGTTGATGATCCCCATGGCGGGCCTCATCGACAAGGATGCCGAACTGGCCCGTCTGGCCAAAGAGGTGGCCCGTCTGGTGGGTGAATGCGGCCGTATCGAAGGCAAACTCGGCAACGAGGCCTTCGTCGCCAAGGCACCGGATGCCGTCATCGCCAAGGAGCGCGAGAAGCTGGAAGATTACCGTCTCCAGCTGACCAAGCTTGAGGCCCAGCAGGCCGAGATCGCCGCCCTCTAAGTGCCCTTCGCCAGTCCCAAAAGCCCCCGTCCATCGGGGGCTTTTCATTTTCCGCCCCCTGATGGCAAACCCGTGGCTATCATCCCGATGCCTGGATGACGACGAGTCCGTGATGGACGGATGCCCCGCAGCCCAACGTTGAATTGAAAAATTCACGAGCCACATCACCTCCTTTCACAAGCGCATCGCCCGCAAATTCATTACACTGCCAGCGATCTTTTCTACCGGGAGTGCTGCTGCAGTATGGAAATATTGATCCTGTTTGGATTGATTTTGCTCAATGGCGTCTTCGCCATGTCGGAAATCGCCATCGTCACCGCACGCAAGGCTCGTCTCAGCAAGATGGCCAGCGAGGGGAGCCGCTCTGCCGCCATCGCCCTCAAGCTGGGAGAGGATCCGACCCATTTCCTCTCCGCCGTCCAGATCGGCATCACCAGCATAGGCCTGCTCAACGGTATCTACGGTGAGTCACTGCTGGCCCAACCCTTCGCCCTCTGGCTGCAGGAGTGGGGTCTCTCCCCCAAGAGCAGCAGCCTGTTCGCCACCGTCATCGTGGTGGTACTGGTGACCTACCTCTCTATCGTGGTGGGGGAACTGGTGCCCAAACGCCTTGGCCAACTCAATGCCGAACGCATCGCCTGCCTGGTGGCACGCCCCATGCTGTGGCTGGCGACCCTGACCCGCCCCTTCGTCTGGCTGCTGTCCGCCTCCACCAACGCCAGCCTGCGCCTGCTGCGAGTCGATCAGAGCAGCAGCAACAACGTCACCCAGGAGGAGATCCACGCCATCCTGGTAGAGGGCTCAGAGGCCGGCATCATCGAGGATCACGAACACACTATGTTGCGGAACGTGTTCCGCCTCGACGAACGCAGCCTCTCCTCCCTGATGGTGCCCCGCAGCGACATCCGCTATCTGGATCTCTCCCTGCCGCTCGAGACCAACCTGCAGCGACTGGTGGAGTATCGCCACAGCTTCTTCCCGGTCTGTGACGGCAGCCTCTCTGACCTGGTGGGCATCCTCAACGTCAGCAAGGTGCTGCACGCCTACATCAAGGGGGAGCCCATCGATCTGGCGGCCCTCACCCAGGACGGCAGCCTGCTGCCGGAGACCCTCAACGGCCTGGAGCTGCTCAACCACTTCCGCGCCCACGCCGAACACATGGTGCTGGTGGTGGACGAATATGGCGAGCTGCAGGGGCTGGTCACCCAGCAGGATCTGCTGGAGACGCTGGCGGGCGACTTCCAGCAGGAAGACGGGGAGAACAACTGGGCCTTCCAGCGTGCCGATGGCAGCTGGCTGCTCGACGGCCTGATCCCGCTGCCGGAATTGAAGGACTGTCTGGAGCTGGTTCGCCTGCCGGAAGAAGAAAAACATCACTATCACACCCTCGGAGGGCTTATCATGCTGCTCCTTGGCCGCCTTCCCCAGACCGGAGACCTGGTCACCCTGGAACAGTGGCAACTGGAAATCGTGGATATGGACGGCCTGCGCATCGACAAGGTGCTTGCCATGCCCTTGACCGACCAACCCAGCTAACCTGCGGAGTTTGCATGTATGGAGCAGTTTTACCACCTGGCTCACGCCTTCATTCATCAGGATCTGGCGACCCTGTCCGACCCCAAGATGGTCTTCATGGTCTACATAGTCCTGCTGACCTTCCTGGTGCTGGAAAATGGCTTCATCCCGACCGCCTTCCTGCCCGGTGACACCCTGCTGATCCTGACCGGCGTGCTCATCTATCAGGGGGTACTGCCGCTCGCAGTCATCCCGCTGCTGATCCTGGCGACCTTCTTCGGCACCTGGCTCGGTTACATGCAGGGGCGCTTCCTCGGCCACACCCAGATGTACCACAGGCTGATGTCCCATCTGGACGAGAAGCACAAGGAGAAGGTGCACTACCTGCTCAACAAGTACGGCATCATCACCCTGATCACCGCCCGCTACATTGCCTTCGTGCGCACCGCCTATCCCTACATCGTCGGCGCCAACGAGATACCCCAGGGTCGCTTCCTGGTGGTGAACCTCATCAGCTCCATCATGTGGATCTGCCCTCTGGTCGGGCTGGGTTACTATCTGAGCCACACCAAGCTGGCCGCGCAGTATGAGTCCCAGTTCCTCAGCATCATCCTCTGCCTGCCGCTGGTGCTGCTGGTGGGCGGCTTGATAGCGCTGGTCTGGCGCTGGCTGAGCAAACGCAAGGTCCACGTCTCAAGGGATTGAGACAAATCACAGGGGTCGCCGGCAGGCGGCCCTTTTTTATGGAAATAGTGACGAATTCCATCGTCACGCTCTTGTAAAGCGAGGGCAAAAATGAGTGAATCTAGCGCCTTTTTTCGCTGTGGATGGAGTCGGTTGTATGGGGTGTCGGATTCGCGCAATCGCGCTGGTATGTGGATTGATGGGACTGCTCGGATCGCAAGCAACCCTGGCGGCGCCCAACCCGGCCAAGCTGCAACTGAAATCGGGCAGTGCCCTGGTGATGGACATCAACACGGGCAAGACGCTCTACCAGAAGAACCCTGCCCAGGTGCGCCCCATCGCCTCCCTCACCAAGCTGATGACGGCCCTGGTGGTGCTGGATGCCCGCCAGAACCTCAATCAGACCCTGACCATAGATCAGAACGACAGGGACAACATCAAGCACACCTACTCCCGGGTGCGTATGGGCACCAAGGTGAGCCGCCGTGACGCCCTGCACCTGGCGCTGATGTCCTCCGAGAATCGTATGGCCTCTGCCCTCGGCCGCCACTATCCGGGTGGCCGCTCGGCCTTCATTCGCGCCATGAACAACAAGGCCAGGCAGCTCGGCATGCGCAACAGCCGTTTCTACGACTCCACCGGCCTCTCGACCCGCAACGTCTCCACCGCCCGGGATCTCGCCAAGCTCATCGCCGCCGCCTATCGCCAGCCGCTGATCCGCCAGTTCACCCAGGACACCAACAAGGAGATGCGCTTCAGCACGCCCGCCTACAGCCTGATGTTCAACAACACCAACCCCCTGGTGAAGAACCCGGACTGGGACGTACGCCTCTCCAAGACCGGCTACACCGACGAGGCGGGCCGCTGCCTGCTGATGCGCGCCAAGCCGGACCAGCAGGAGCTCGCCATAGTGCTGCTCAACTCCGTGGGCAAACGCACCCCTGTCGGCGATGCGAACCGCATTCGCAAGTGGCTGAAAAGCTGACTCTCTCCACGAAGACAAGAAAGGATGCCGCGGCATCCTTTTTTATTGCCTGCCACAGGCTGCTGTTGGCCACCAAAGCGTTCAACGTCCAGAGCCTGGGTTCATATGCCAACGAGCACAGAGCGTGCTTGCAACAGCGCCTGTGAGTGGCTGAAGGTGTCATAGGTGATGACAAGACGCCGAGTAGCCGGGCCTGATAGGGATCGGAGGAAAGATAAGGCGATAACGGAGAGTCGTGTGGCGGGAACAGCAAGCATCGTTCAATGCGGCGACACATCGGTCGCCATCAGGGCAGCAGATCCCCACGACCGGGGAAATGGCGCCCATAAAAAAAACAGCCCCGACTGACGTCGAGGCTGTCTGTATGGTGCGCCCGAGAGGATTCGAACCTCTGACCACCTGGTTCGTAGCCAGGTACTCTATCCAGCTGAGCTACGGGCGCTCACTTTAAATGGTGCGCCCGAGAGGATTCGAACCTCTGACCACCTGGTTCGTAGCCAGGTACTCTATCCAGCTGAGCTACGGGCGCAAAATGGCGGAGAAGGGGGGATTCGAACCCCCGATGCGGGTATAAGCCGCATACTCCCTTAGCAGGGGAGCGCCTTCAGCCTCTCGGCCACCTCTCCGTTTGCGGGGCTGATAATACTTCACAGGGATTTTTAGTCAAACACTTTTTTGGAGAAAACAGCGTGTTCGCTCAGCATTTGGCCAAAGCGTGGAATATTCAAGCAATATCGACACTTACCCCCTGGTTCCGCGCCTCGCAAGCCGATTTGCAGGGCCCGGAAAAACAAAAGGCGACACCTGAGATGTCGCCTTGAGGCTGCCAATGGGATGGCTTAGAAATTCGGTTGGCCCGGTACTTTCTCGGCCTGTATCCGCATGTAGATCTCTTCGCGGTGCACGGAGACCTCTTTGGGTGCGTTCACACCGATACGAACCTGGTTACCCTTAACGCCCAGCACGGTGACTGTCACTTCGTCACCGATCATCAGGGTTTCCCCTACACGACGAGTCAAAATAAGCATTCGCTTGCTCCTGTATCCTGTTTTGTATTTATATCGATATGCGCCATTATCTTACAAAGATACCGATATGGTAAATGGTTGAAACTAAATCAATCAGGGATTGTTCCCCAAGGGCTGCTCATGAGGCTCATTATCCAGCCCGAACGCTGAGTGCAACGAACGCACGGCCAGCTCCAGGTACTTCTCGTCAATCACCACGGATATCTTGATTTCAGAGGTGGAGATCAACTGCATGTTGATCCCCTCCTCGCCCAATACCTTGAACATGGTGCGCGCGACCCCGGGATGATTCCACATGCCGACCCCGACGATGGAGACCTTGGCGATCTCCCCGTTACCCTGCACACAGGCGGCCCCCAACAGGGTGGCGGTCTCCTCCAGCAGGGCGCGGGCCCGGCGATAGTCATCGCGATTCACCGTGAAGGTGAAGTCGGCGGTGCCATCCCCCATGGTGTTCTGCACTATCATGTCGACATCTATGTTGGCGTCGCTGATCGGATTCAGGATCTGCGCGGCCACCGTCGGCCTGTCCGGCACACCCAGAATGGTCAGGCTAGCCTCGTTGCGGTTGAACGCAATGCCGGATACCAGGGGTGCTTCCATCCTCTCACCTCCATATGTGATTAAGGTTCCCTCTCCGTCGACAAAACTCGACAGCACCCGCAGCGGTACGCGGTACTTGCCCGCGAACTCCACCGAACGGATCTGCAGCACCTTGGCCCCCAGGCTCGCCATCTCCAGCATCTCCTCGAAGGTGATGGTGGAGAGGCGGCGTGCCTTGGGCTCGATGCGCGGATCCGTGGTATAGACCCCATCCACATCGGTAAAGATCTGGCATTCATCGGCCTTGATGGCGGCCGCCACGGCAACCGCCGTGGTGTCCGAACCACCTCGCCCCAGGGTGGTGATGGCGTTGTGCTCATCACGGCCCTGGAAGCCGGCGATCACCACCACCTTGCCCGCACCCAGCTCGGCCTGAACCTGCTCGGTGTCGATCTGGGTGATGCGCGCCTTGCCATGGGCGGAATCAGTGTGGATACGAACCTGATCACCGGTCATTGAGACCGCAGGACAACCCCGTTTGTTCAACGCGATGGCCAGCAGCGCTATGGTGACCTGTTCACCGGTCGAGACCAGCACATCCATCTCGCGCCGGTTGGCATCCGGATCCAGCTGCTGGGCCATGCCCAGCAACCGGTTTGTTTCGCCCGACATGGCGGAGACGACCACCACCACATCATGCCCCTGGGCGCGGCTCAGCTGAACGCGATCAGCCACCGCCTCGATCCGCTCCAGCGTGCCGACCGAGGTGCCGCCGTACTTCTGTACATAGAGTGCCACAGATCACCTCGCCCGTTTACAGGCGCTCTTCCAGCCAGGAGTGAACGGATTGCAGGGCCGCCGGCACCGCAGCAGGTTGGGTACCACCCGCCTGCGCCATGTCAGGACGACCACCACCCTTGCCACCCACCTGCTGGGCCACCAGATTGACCAGCTCACCAGCCTTCACCTTGGCGGTCAGATCGTTGGTCACACCGGCGATCAGGTTGACCTTGTCCTCGCTGCTGGTTGCCAGCAGCACGACACCGGACTTCATCTGATTCTTCAACTCGTCCAGCATGCCGCGCAGGGACTTGGGATCGGCACCTTCCAGCGCAGCAATCAGCACCTTCTGGCCATTGATCTCGATGACCTGGCTCAGCAGGTCGCTGCCGGCCTGCGCCGCCAGCTTGGCCTTGAGCTGTTCCAGCTCGCGCTCCATCAGCTTTGCCTTGTCCATCATCTGGCGAACCTTGTCGGCGATGGAGAACTGATCCCCCTTCACCAGGGCTGCCGCCTCTTCGATCTGCTCGCCCAGCTGGTGCATGAAATCGATGGCACCTTTGCCGGTGACCGCTTCGATACGACGCACCCCTGCGGCGATGCCGCTCTCGGCGATGATCTTGAAGAAGCCGATGTCGCCGGTGCGCTTGGCATGAGTACCGCCACACAGCTCGGTGGAGTAATCCCCCATACGCACGACGCGGACATCATCTTCATACTTCTCGCCAAACAGGGCCATGGCGCCGGCGAACTTCGCGGCCTCCAGATCCATCAGCTCGGTGCTGACATCGTGGTTGGCACGGATCTGGGCATTGACCAGCTCCTCGACCCGGCGAATGGTCGCCATGGTCAGGCCTTCGAAGTGGGAGAAGTCGAAACGCATGCGCTCCGCACCGACCAGGGAACCCTTCTGGGTCACATGGTCCCCCAACGCCTGGCGCAGGGCGGCGTGCAGCAGGTGAGTGACCGAGTGGTTCAGGGCGATGGCCTGACGGCGCTCGCCATCGACCACGGCTTCCACCTCTGCGCCCTTCTCCAGGGTGCCCAGTTCCAGATAACCTTTGTGAATGATGGCCTTGCCAGCTTTCTGGGTATCGGTCACGGCAAAGATGCCGTCATCCACTTTCAGAATGCCACTGTCGCCCACCTGACCACCGGATTCGGCGTAGAAGGGGGTCTCCGCCAACACCACCACAGCCTCTTCGCCAGCGATGAGACCGTTCACCTCGACGCCATCCTTGTAGATGCCGACCACGGTCGTCTTTTCGCTGAGCTGCTTGTAACCGGTAAATGGGGTTTCGAAATCGAGTTTCAACACCTCGTTGTAGTTCACCCCGAAGCTGGAGGCTTCCTTGGCACGGGCGCGCTGCTTCTCCATCTCGGCCTTGAAGCCTTCCTCGTCGATACCGATCTCGCGCTCGCGTACCACGTCGGCGGTGAGATCCGCCGGGAAGCCATAGGTGTCATACAGCTTGAACACCACCTCGCCCGGAATGACCTTGGCATCGCCGAGGTTCGCCAGCACGTCTTCCAGCAGCAGCAGGCCGCGGTCCAGGGTGCGGACGAACTGTTCCTCCTCGATGCGCAGCACGCGCTCGACCAGCGGCAGCTGGGCGATGAGTTCGGCAGCCACGTCCTTCATCTGCACCGCCAGTTCGGCAGCCAGCTTGTAGAAGAAGATCTCGGTGGCCCCCAGCTTGCGGCCATGACGCACGGCGCGGCGGATGATGCGGCGCAGCACATAGCCGCGGCCTTCGTTGGAAGGCATGACGCCGTCAGCCACCAGGAAGGCGCAGGAGCGGATGTGGTCGGCGATGACGCGCAGGGACTGGTTGCTCAGATCCTCGGTGCCGACGATCTCGGCCGCCTTCTTGATCAGCGCCTGGAAGATGTCGATCTCGTAGTTGGAGTGCACACCCTGCATGATGGCGGAGATGCGCTCCAGACCCATGCCGGTGTCCACGGAAGGACGGGGCAGCGGCTCCATGGTGCCGTCGGCCTGACGGTTGAACTGCATGAAGACCACGTTCCAGATCTCGATGAAACGGTCGCCGTCTTCTTCCGGTGAGCCGGGAGGGCCACCCCAGAGGTGGTCGCCGTGGTCGTAGAAGATCTCGGTGCAGGGGCCGCACGGGCCGGTATCGCCCATCTGCCAGAAGTTATCGGAGGCAAAGGCGGCGCCTTTGTTGTCACCGATGCGCACGATGCGATCGGTGGGCACGCCGATTTCATTGGCCCAGATGTTGAAGGCTTCGTCGTCCGTTTCATAGACGGTCACCAGCAGGCGCTCTTTGGGCAGCTTGAGGGTACCGGTCAGGAATTCCCAGGCAAAACGGATGGCGTCCTGCTTGAAGTAGTCACCGAAGCTGAAGTTGCCCAGCATCTCGAAGAAGGTGTGGTGACGAGCGGTATAGCCGACGTTTTCCAGGTCATTGTGCTTGCCGCCAGCCCGTACACAGCGCTGGGCCGTGGTTGCACGGTTGTAGCCACGTTTGTCTGCGCCAAGGAACACGTCCTTGAACTGGTTCATCCCTGCGTTGGTGAACAGCAAGGTCGGATCGTTGTGCGGCACCAGCGAGCTGGAGGAGACAACCTGGTGCCCCTGAGAGCGGAAATACTCGAGGAACGCTGAGCGTAACTCTGACGTGGACATATACATGGAAAATCCTGCTTGATTCGGATACGGACTTTTAATCGCAATAATGTAAGTTTTCTGCGGGGTAAAGTAAAACGCGCGGGCCCGTCACGGGTGAAAAAGCCCCCAATGGACGGGGCTGCAGCAGAACACCTGACAAGCGCAGGCGGAAAGGGGAGTCGGCTGGGTGGCGGATCATGGCGCCATGGCCCTCAGAGGCAGGATAAAACGGGGGAAATGCCCCTCCCATCTCACGCGCCGGAGGATCACGCCACCAGACAGCACCATGGCCAGAACCAACCCGTTATTCGTCCCCCTGCTGCATGGCAGAGATGGCGTAACGCGCCTGCTCCTGGGTAAAACCCCGCCCAAGCAAATACTTGAGCCATTTCATCCGCAGCTTGAAATCACCGAGATCGGCGACTCTGGCACGCCGCTCGAGCAGGACGAACGCCAGTTCGAACCAGTCCAGTTCGGGCTGGTCAAAGGCGGCGTCGATCTGCATATCATCCAGCCCCTTGCGGCGCAGATCGAAGCGGATCTTGATGGGACCATGGCCCTTGGCCGCACCGGCCCGCACCGCCATGGCGCCGTACCGATCGTCATTGACCCAGTTGTAGCCACGGCAATACTCGACAACGGCCTCGATCACCTCTTCATTGAAGCCCTGCAGCCGCAGCCGCTTGGCCAGCTCCGACTCGGCGCTCTCGCGGCGAGCCAGACTGCGCATGGCAAAGGCGCGGGCGGCGGCAAACCGTTCTTCAAAGGAGAGTTCAACGGGTTCGGGGGAAGATTCATCGACCATAAATGACAAGGCCGGGTATCAACCCGGCCTTCCTTGTTCCTTATTCGAACTCTTGTTCGCTTTCGTCTTCAAACTCTTCGGCGACCGCGGCCACCGGCTTCTCGACCGGCACGGCGCCAGAGAGCAGCAGTTCACGCAGGCGGGCTTCCACCTCGGCAGCCATCACCTTGTTCTCGGCGAACAGCTTCATCACGTTGGCCTTGCCCTGGCCGATCTTCTCGCCGTTGTAGCTGTACCAGGCGCCGGCCTTGTCGATCAGCTTGTGCTTGACGCCCAAGTCCACCAGTTCGCCCTCTTTGGAGATGCCGGCACCGTAGAAGATCTGGAACTCGGCCTGCTTGAAGGGCGGGGCCACCTTGTTCTTGACCACCTTGACGCGGGTCTCGTTACCGACCACTTCGTCACCTTCCTTGATGGCACCGATGCGACGGATATCCAGACGCACGGAGGCGTAGAACTTGAGCGCGTTACCACCCGTGGTGGTCTCGGGGCTGCCGAACATGACGCCGATCTTCATCCGGATCTGGTTGATGAAGATGCACAGGCAGTTGGCGTTCTTGATGTTGGCGGTCAGCTTGCGCAGGGCCTGGGACATCAGGCGGGCCTGCAGGCCGACGTGGGAATCCCCCATCTCGCCTTCGATTTCCGCTTTCGGCGTCAGGGCTGCCACCGAGTCGACGATGATGACGTCAACAGCGTTGGAGCGCACCAGCATGTCGCAGATCTCCAGCGCCTGCTCACCGGTATCCGGCTGGGAGATCAGCAGGTCGTCGACGTTGACCCCCAGTTTGGCGGCATAGATGGGATCCAGCGCGTGCTCCGCATCGACGAAGGCACAGGTCTTGCCTTTCTTCTGGGCTTCCGCGATCACCTGCAGGGTGAGAGTGGTTTTACCTGACGATTCCGGACCGTAAATCTCGACGATGCGACCGCACGGCAGACCACCGATGCCCAGCGCCACGTCCAGGGAAAGGGAGCCGGTGGAGATAGCTTCGATATCCATGGTCTTGCTGTCGCCCAGACGCATGATGGAGCCTTTGCCAAACTGCTTTTCGATCTGGCCCAGCGCAGCCGCCAGTGCCTTCTGTTTGTTCTGATCCATGCCAATCTCCGCTGGGAATCGTGATGAAGAAGTGAAGTTGGGCTAAGTATACTGTTTATGCATACAGTATCAAGCCCAATTTATCTGAGCAGAGCCAGCAGTCCGGACAAGGCCTGCCTGACCGCCTGCTGGCGCACCTGATGGCGGTCGCCATCGAAACGGGCTAGCAGGGAGTGATGACGGCCTGTGCGATCCGCCCAGGCGAACCAGACGGTGCCGACCGGCTTGTCGTCACTGCCACCACCGGGCCCGGCGATGCCGCTGATGGCGACGCAGATCCCGGCATCGGAACGGGCGAGGCCCCCTCTGGCCATCTCCAGCACCACGGCCTCGCTGACGGCGCCATGGCGCAGCAGGCTGTCGATGCTCACCCCCAGCATCTGCTGCTTGGCTTCGTTGGTATAGGTAACAAAGCCGCGATCGAACCAGCCTGAGCTGCCCGCAATATCCGTGATGGCCGTGGCGACCCCGCCCCCGGTACAGGACTCCGCCGTTGCGGCCAGCCAGCCTCGCGCCAGCAATGCCTCGCCGAGCTCCCGGGATAGACGGTCGATCTCTGCCTCAAGCCCCATCCTCATGCCCTCTCTGATCCCTTTCGGGGGAAACATGGGGGTCATTATGCAGTTGCCCCGAATCACGAGCAACCTACCCGGGAGCGGCTGCGTCAGCGACCAGCATGGCCCTGCCGAGCATTTGGCGCAAGCGTGCCACAGTGGCAAGTCACCCACGCTTAAGCTCCAGTACATGGGGGCTTCCTATAATCAGCAGGCACCGCCCTGTATGCGGTTTCTATCTTTTTGGATACTGGAGAAAGCAGATGAAGCATCAATTTAAAGTCGCCATGACTGCCCTGGCGATCTGTTTTGCCACCAATACCTTCGCCGCCGAGAGCGCCCCCGAGCTGCAGAGCGAAACCACCCTGGCGCAAGAGCTGAACCTCTCCAGCGCACAGGTTGAACAGATCAAGAGCCTGCGTGAGCAGGCGGCCAAAGAGCTCGGCGCGGTCAAGCTCGACGCCATCGGTCAGGACGTCATCATCAACATGATCAAGACCGGCAAGTGGGACGAGGCGGCCGCCAAGAAGCAGTTGCAGACCATCAGCAACGTGCAGGCCGAGGCCCGCTACTACCGTGCCCATTACCTGTTCGAAGTCAGCAAGGTGCTGACCCCGGAGCAGAAAACCAAGCTGCACGAGATGCTCAGTGGCAACGAAGCCATGTATTGAGAGACGGCTCCCGTTTCTGTGATGCCAATCCCCGCGCTGATGGCGGGGATCTTGTTTCCCCTTCCACGCCTTGCGCACAATGCCCCGCCCCCGCCCTCCCGACACGGCTTGTCACTCCCCTCCCACGCCAGTGAAACCCCAGGACAGCCTTCCCCAAAGCGAGATAACCCCTCACCATCTCGGCCCGACCATGTAGAATGGCCACCAGATTCAGACCCATTACGGCAGACGCTTGCCCGCAAGAGCACCTTCTGGAATAGAACATGACAGCACAGCACCAAGCCACCAGCGCCAACCTGAGCGCCCACACCCCCATGATGCAGCAGTACCTTGGCCTCAAGGCCGAGAACCCGGAGATCCTGCTGTTCTACCGGATGGGCGACTTCTACGAGCTGTTCTACGACGATGCCCGCAAGGCGTCCCAACTGCTCGACATATCCCTGACCAAGCGCGGCCAGTCCGCGGGCAGTCCCATTCCCATGGCGGGGGTGCCCTATCACGCCATCGAGGGGTATCTGGCCAAGCTGGTGCAGCTCGGTGAATCCGCCGCCATCTGCGAACAGGTGGGGGATCCCGCCACCAGCAAGGGGCCGGTGGAGCGCAAGGTCATTCGCATCATCACCCCGGGCACCGTCTCCGATGAGGCGCTGCTCAGCGAGCGGCAGGACAACCTGATCGCCGCCGTCTATCACGATGGCCGCCGCTTCGGTTACGGCACCATGGACATCGGCTCCGGCCGCTTCTTCATCAACCAGTTCGACAAGGAAGAGACTTTACTAGCAGAGCTGCAGCGCACCAATCCGGCCGAGCTGCTCTATCCCGAATCGTTCGAGTTCCTGCGCCACGTCGAGGGCCGCCGCGGCCTGCGCCGCCGCCCCGAGTGGGAGTTTGAACTGGGCACCGCCCGCAAGTTGCTCTGCCAACAGTTCGGCACCCAGGATCTGGTGGGATTTGGCGTCGAGCAGAGCGAGACCGCCCTGTGCGCCGCCGGCTGCCTGATGCAGTACGTGAAAGATACCCAGCGCACCGCCCTGCCCCACATCCGCAGCGTGCGCCTCGAGCAGCCCGATCACGCCGTCATCATGGATGCCGCCACCCGCCGCAATCTGGAGCTGACCCAGAATCTGGCCGGTGGCTACGAAAATACCCTGGCCGAGGTGCTGGATCGCACCGCTACCCCCATGGGCAGCCGGCTGCTCAAGCGCTGGATCCACCAGCCGATCCGCGATCGGGTGATCCTCAAAGGTCGCCAGAGCACCATCAAGGAGCTCATCGAGCAGAACCTCTACGACGAGCTGGGTAACCTGCTGCGTCAGGTGGGGGATGTGGAGCGGGTGCTGGCCCGTCTCGCCCTGCGCTCGGCTCGTCCGCGCGACCTCACCCGCCTGCGTCAGGCCTTCGCCCAGTTGCCCGAGTTGCAACGCCTGCTGGCGGACAACGAGCACGAAGCGGTGCAACAGCTGGCCGAGCGCGCCAGCACCTTCCCCGAGCTGCTCGACCTGTTGGAGCGCGCGGTGATGGAGGTGCCGCCGGTGCTGATCCGCGATGGCGGCGTCATCCGTGACGGCTTCAATCAGGAGCTGGACGAGCTGCGGGATCTGGCCAACGGCGCCACCGCCAGCCTCACCCGCATCGAGGAGAGGGAGAAGCTGCTGACCGGCATCAACACCCTCAAGGTCGGTTACAACAAGGTACACGGCTTCTATATCGAAGTGAGCCGCGCCAACAGCCATCTGGTGCCGGCCCACTACATCCGCCGTCAGACCCTCAAGAACAACGAACGCTACATCATCGATGAGCTGAAGAAATACGAGGACAAGGTGCTCACCGCCCAGGCCCAGGCGCTGGCGCTGGAGAAGCGGCTCTACGAAGAGCTGCTCGACGCCCTGCTGCCCCACCTCGGCGATCTGCAGGAGTCCGCCGCCGCGCTGGCGGAGCTGGACGTGCTGGCCAATCTGGCCGAGCGAGCCGAGACCCTGGACTACCGCTGCCCCACCCTCATAGATGAGGATCAGATCCTGATCGAAGCGGGCCGCCATCCGGTGGTGGAGCAGGTGATGAGCGATCCCTTTATCGCCAACCCCATCCGGCTGGAACGGGAGCGGCGGATGCTGATCATCACAGGCCCCAACATGGGCGGTAAATCCACCTACATGCGCCAGACCGCACTGATCGTGCTGCTGGCTCATATCGGCGCCTTCGTGCCCGCCGACAGCGCCCGCATCGGCCCCATCGACCGCATCTTCACCCGGATCGGAGCATCGGACGATCTCGCCTCAGGCCGCTCCACCTTTATGGTGGAGATGACCGAAACCGCCAACATCCTCAACAACGCCACCGCCCGCAGCCTGGTGCTGATGGACGAGATTGGCCGCGGTACCAGCACCTATGACGGCCTGTCGCTGGCGTGGGCCTGCGCCGAACAGCTGGCGAGCAAGATTGGCGCCTACACCCTGTTCGCCACCCACTACTTCGAGCTGACCCGCCTGCCCGAGCTGATGAGCGGGCTGGCCAACGTCCACCTCGATGCGGTGGAGCACGGCGACACCATCGCCTTTATGCATGCGGTGCAGGAAGGGGCGGCCAGCCGCTCCTACGGTCTGCAGGTGGCGGCGCTGGCAGGGGTACCGAAATCGGTGATCCAGCAGGCCCGTCACAAACTGCACGAGCTGGAAAGCGCCACCCCGGTCGCCGCCGGTGAAAGCCGCCCGGCTCCGGTGCCTCTCGCCCCGCAACCCCATCCGGTGGTGGAAGAGCTGGAAGCGGTGCGCCCGGACGAGTTGACCCCCCGTCAGGCACTGGACCTGCTCTATCGCCTCAAGCAGATGCTGTAAGCATCCGCCGCCGCGCAAGCATGCAAAAGGGGAACCGCGAGGTTCCCCTTTTTTTCCTGGTTGGCAGTGGGCCATCAGCCCGGGCCTATGCGATCCAGCAGGCTCAGATTGACCGAGCCGGGATGACGCTTGAGCTTCTGCCGGTATTCGAACTGGTGCTGGCTCTCCTGCTTGAGCCCCTGCATCAGCGAATAGCACATGGCCAGCATGATCAGCGAGAAGGGCAGCGCGGCTATGATGCTGGCCGCCTGCAGGGCCGCCAGGCCGCCGGAAACCAGCAAGATGGCCGCCACCAGCCCCTGACCCAGTCCCCAGATGGCGCGATGCAGCACGGGGGGATCCTGATCGCCGATGGAGAGCAGCGTCGTAATCACGAGCGTCCCCGAGTCGCTGGAGGTGATGAAGTAGGTGCAGATAAGCAGGGTCAGCACCCCCTTGGCAATCCAGCCGAAGGTCTCCCAGTGCATCAGTTCCACCGTCTTGTAGAGCGCCAGGGTCACGTCCTGATTGACTGCCGCCACCACGCCACCGCCGCCGAACAGCTCCAGATGCATCGCGGTACCGCCGAACACTGTGAGCCAGAACATGCCGAGCAGGGAGGGCACCAGCAGTACGCCGAGTACGAACTCGCGAATGGTGCGCCCCTTGGAGATGCGGGCGATGAACATGCCGACGAAGGGGGCCCAGGCTATCCACCAACCCCAGTAGAAGGCG
This sequence comes from Aeromonas sp. QDB31, assembly GCF_027707605.1. NCBI lineage: Bacteria > Pseudomonadati > Pseudomonadota > Gammaproteobacteria > Aeromonadales > Aeromonadaceae > Aeromonas > Aeromonas sp. QDB31. Next base: position 151,449 of record NZ_JAPCIX010000005.1, read on the forward strand.
GTCCAGCTCGATTGCCAGGCCGAGGTACCGTTGGCTTCGGTGTTGGTCCAGAAGCTCAGTTTGACGATGTTCTGCAGGTAGTCGCCGATGTTCTGCACATAGGCGTTGAGGATGTAGGTGGTCGGTCCCAGCACCAGGAAGAGAGCGAGGATGAAGGCGCTGAGCCAGATGTTGAGCTCGGAGAGGATCTTCACCCCGCGCCCCACGCCGGAGATGGCCGACAGGGTGGCGATCAGACTGATGCCGCCGATGAGCCAGAGCTGGCTGTGTTGGGAGACTTCCATGCCGAACATCTGGTTGAGGCCGGTGTTCATCTGGGAGACGCCAAGCCCTAAGGAGGTCGCTACCCCGAACACGGTACCGAACACCGCCAGCACGTCGGCGGCATGGCCCCAGAAGCCGTAGATCCGCTCGCCGAGAATGGGGTAGAGCACGGAGCGAATGGCCAGCGGCAACTTGCGGCGGTAGCTGAAGAAAGCCAGCGACAGACCGACGATCACATAGATGGCCCAGGGGTGCAGACCCCAGTGGAAGAAGGTGAGGCGCATGGCCATCTGGGCCGCTTCCGGCGTCATCCCTTCGGTGACGAAGGGGTTGCCCTGCAGGTGATACATGGGCTCGGCGATGCTCCAGAACACCAGGCCTATGCCCATGCCTGCGCTGAACAGCATGGAGAACCAGGCGAAGTAGCCGAACTCCGGTACCTGGTCGTCGTCGCCCAGTCGAATGCTGCCAAAACGGCTGAACATCAGGTAGACGGCGAAGAACAGGAACAGGGCAACCACCAGAATGTAGTACCACTTGAAGCCAGCAATGATGGTGTCCTTGGCGCCGGTGAACCAGGTTCCCGCGGTATCCGGGTCAAACACCCCGAACAACAGGAACAGGGTCACGACGGTCAGGGCCGTCATGGCCATGGTGGGATTGAGGCCTTTCAATAGCCCTTTGGTTGCTCTCATCTGGCCTCCTTAGTCATTGTTGAAAAAATCTTCACCCACGTGATCCCCCGCACCACCGATGGCGCGATAGACCAGTCGACCCGCCACCCGCTCGCGGTGATCCACCAGGGTGACCGAAGGCTGGCCATTCACGGCGTGACGCTTGCCGAGGAAGATGGCCATGGGCACCCCCAGGCTGGAGACCCCGCTGGTGATCCAGAGCCGGTTGAAGTCATAGGAGCCACCGATGAACTCGAGCTGGGCCAGACCATTGTCCAGACCGGCCAGGTAGAAGTTCATGGCACTCTCGTCGGGGAAGAGGTGCACCAGCACATAGGCGTAACGCAATTCGTTCACCAACTCCTTTAGACTGAAAGAACCTGTGTCGCTGCAGGAAAGCGGCAGCTCACCATCATAGTGATGCACTTGCAGGTTGTTGGGATCCTCGTCATAGGCGGGCTGATAACGCACGAAAGCCGAGGTGTCAGGCAGTTCATAGCGGACCCTGACCACGCGAAGGTCGGCAACCAGGGACTTGATATCCAGGTCGTCATTCATGATGTCACTCCTCAAATATCGGGTTTAAATGCGGCAATTGTCTAATAACCTAACATAAAATTCATTAGAGCAGAAATGATTACACCAAAAACTATATTGACCTTGTTGTGGATTAGGCGGAGAATTTTGCGCCTCTCCACAGCCCTGCGATGACCCCGACTCAATGGAAAAACATGATGAAGTGCTGATTGCTCTGCGCCAGATCATCCGTGCCATCGACATGCACTCCAAGCGCCTGATCAAGGAGGCCGGGCTGACCTCGCCACAGCTCCTGCTGCTAAAGGGGATCAACGAGCTTGGCCAGATCTCCATGCGCCAGCTCGCCGATCACACCAACATGAGCCAGGCCACCGCGACCACCATCATGGACAGGCTCGAGAGCCGCCAGCTGGTGCAGCGCATCCGCAGCGAGACCGACAAGCGCAAGGTGCATGCGACACTGACTGACGCGGGGCGCGCCCTGCTCGCCCAGGCCCCTACCCCGCTGCAGGAGAGCTTCATCCAGCGCTTCCAGGCCCTGGAGAACTGGGAACAGGGATTGCTGCTCTCCTCCCTGCAACGGATCTCGGCCATGATGAATGCCGACGGCATCGACGCGGCACCCGTGCTGAGCGTCAGGCCGCTCACCGAAGAGCGCGCCTGAACAAACGACGGCCATAAAAAAAGCTCCCGAATGGGAGCTTTTTTTATGGGAAGCGTGCGGAGAGATCACTCTTCCAGGCTGATGCCTATGTTGGAGACGCCGTCCTGGGCCGCGAAGGTGCGAATGGCCAGGATACGATCACTGTCGCGCTCATGGGCGACCCGTTTGAGCAACTCGACCTGGAACTCCAGCTCGGCTTCCATGTATTCATGCTCGTAGAGCTCTTCGTCACTGAGATCCCGCTCTTCCAGCATCTCGATGAAACCGGCCACGGTACCGACCGAAGCATGGCTGGCATCATTGGCCTCTTCACCCACCCGGCAGATCACCGAGTTGTAGGCGCAACCCAGCGCCACACAGGCATCCAGCGCCGGATAGGCGCCGTAAGACTCAAATTTGCCTGGCTCGGGAATATAGACTTCAAACGCCTCCAGGATCGCTCCCAGATTGACGCGGGAACCTTTAACCGTCAGGTAATTCCACATCTGATCCAACGCGTGGCGAAATGCCTTCGCATCCCCGAAGCCAGAGGCCTGGGTAAACAGCGCATAGTTGGGATACATGCGCTCTGCCAGCGCCAGGGTGTAGACGGTCTGCTGCCAAGGCTGTAGCTCGGCCAGTCGCTTATAAAACTTGTCACCAAACACTGGAGTCGGATCCTTTGCAAAATGTGGGGCAGATTGTAGCCCACGAGGGGCGTGGCGAAAACGAAAAAGCGCCCTGGTCGACTATCTTGCCCGATCAACTGGGGTAAGATGAGGACAGACCCCTCCTCCTCCGTGCCGTAAACATGATAAGGAACAAGAGTATGAGTCAACGTACCCTGCTTCTGCTCAGCCAGGACAACAACCATTATGAACGCCTGCTCAAGGCCGCCCGCCTTCCTCATTTGCACATACTGCGGGCCGACAACCAGAGCGACGCCGAGAAGCTGATCGGTGATGCCCATATCCTGATGGCTGAGCCGGCACGGGCCAGACCCCTGCTGGCCAAAGCCGGCAGGCTGAGCTGGCTCCAGTCCACCTACGCCGGGGTCGACGTGCTGCTGGATGCCAGCTGCCGCCGTGATTACCTGCTCACCAATGTGCGCGGCATTTTCGGGCCGCTGATGAGCGAGTATGTGTTCGGCCACCTGCTCAGCCTGTCGCGACAGTTGCCACTCTACCGCGAGCAGCAGCAACAGCGACTGTGGCAGAGCCATCCCTACCTGGGGCTCAAGGGACGCACCATGTTGATCCTGGGCACCGGCAGCATAGGTCAGCACATCGCCCACACCGCCAAGCACTTCGGCATGCGAGTGCTCGGCATCAGCCACGGTGGCAATGAGCGCGCGGGCTTTGATCAGGTGTATCAGCTGCCGGCGCTGAACAAGATGCTGGCCCAGGCAGACGTCATCGTCAGCGTACTGCCGGCGACCCGCGAGACCCGCCATCTGTTCACCACCGATCGGTTCAATCACTGCAAACCGGGCGCCATTTTCTTCAACGTCGGCCGGGGCAATGCCGTCCATGAAGGCGACCTGCTGGCGGCATTGCGCGGCGGCAAGCTTGGTACGGCTGTGCTGGATGTGTTCGAGCAGGAGCCCCTGCCCGCCGACAGCCCGCTCTGGCATCAGCCCAATCTCATACTCACTCCCCACAACAGCGCCTACAGCTTCCCGGAAGATGTGGCCCAGATCTTCATACGCAACTACATCCGCTTCATTGACGGTCAACAGCTCGATGGCCGCATCGACTTCGACAAGGGCTACTGAGCCCAGGCCTCCAACAAAAAGGCCCCGCCAGATTGGCAGGGCCTTTTGGTATCCGGAGAGAGGGGATTAACTCGCTTCCATCTCCTTGCGATAGCTCTTCACCTTGGCAAGGAACTGGCGCTTGTCTTTGCCGGAAAGCGGTTCCGCCATCGGCAGCTTGACCTTCATGGCATCCACCGGACGGTTGTTGAGCCGCACCTCATAGTGCAAATGAGCGCCGGTAGAGCGGCCCGTGTTGCCGGAGAGCGCTATCTTGTCTCCCATCTTCACCTTCTGGCCGGGTTTGACCAGCAGCTTGCTCAGATGCAGATAGCGAGTCATCAGGGTACGACCATGCTTGATCACCACATAGGTGCCCGCGAGGGGGTGACGGGTCGCCTTGAGCACAACACCGTCGCCGGTCGCCATCACGGGCGTCCCCACCGGCAGGGCAAAGTCAGTCCCCTCATGGGGGCGAACCTGACCGGTAATGGGATGGCGCCTGGCCGGGTTGAAGTTGGAGCTGACCCGATAGCGACTATGGGTCGGGTAACGGCGGAAACCTCGCTCCAGGCTGTTCGCCTGGCCGTCATAATAGTTGCCATCTTCCGACAGCCAGGCCGATACCGTCTTACCCTGGCTGAACACTTCCACTCCCAGCAGCTGGGTGTTGCCCGTGCTCTTGCCCTCGACCGTCTCCTGTCTCACCAACACCTTGAACTTGTCGCCTCTTTGCAGATCCTTGGCAAAATTCAGGCGCCACTGGAACAGGTTGGCAATCTTCTGGATGTGGTTGGCCGGGATCCCCGCGTTGCGGGCGCTGACGTAGAAGCTGCCATTGATGACGCCGTCATAACTCTTCTGCTGCCACTCAACCTCTTCATTGAGCATGTTGGCGCTGTAAGTGTCATCGGTTCGCTCCAGCACCAGGGTTTGCTTGATGTTCAGACGGATCTTCAGCTGCTGCAGTATGTTGTCCTGATCGATCAGCAACTCGATGGTCTGACCGGGCTTGAGACGGGCCAGATTATTCTTGGCATCCGCATCCAGCACCTTGTAGAGGGTGGTGGTGGAGAGGCCGAGATTGTTGAAGATGGTGGTCAGATTCTCGCCGTTACGTACCCGATAATCCTGCCACTGGGGCGTGCCGTCGGCCGGAATGTCATCTTCCGGCGCCGCTGCTTCCACCAGTTCGTGGTCGGGGATGTCGTTGAAGTCGGTGTTGTCTTCGTTGGTTGCGGTACCAGTGGTGGCAATGGGCAACTCCAGACGCAATGGCCGCTCAAGGATATCACCTGGAGCCGGCAATACGGCTACCGCTGACAGCGTCATGGCCGTGAGCAATAGCATGGCATAAAAATGTTTGCGGGGAACCGGGGGTTCCCAGTTGGCAGCCTGCGCTACCAAGGGACGGAGACGTTTCATCCGCTATCCTGTTATTAGATCTAAGGGTGGTAGTTGTGGGTCTGTTTTTATGATTTTTTATTATGAAAACCGAATATCTGGGTTTTAGACCCAAATACTTACAAAAAGTTCATCACGATATGCACGAAACTCACATTTTATGCATAACCTTCTCGCATGGGCAGAAATGATCGCCTTTTTCAGCCAATTTTTTCTATTTTTAAGAACCAAGTCCGGTTGCGTTCACCCCCGGGCGGCCAGATGTTGCAAAAACATTTCCAGGGAGTGGGTATGTCATTGGCAAGATTGTTAAATGTAATCATTCTAATCCTGTTCGCCATAGGTGCCATCCTGCTGCTCATGCTGGAGATCACCACGGTACGGCAATCCATCCTCGATCAGATGTCGGCCAACCTGGAGACGGCCATCACGGCACTCGGCCTGGTGCTGCAAGGTACCCTGCTCAACGACGACAAGGTGCTGGCGGAAACCATCGTCAACGCCATGTTCGATGGCGGTTTCGTCAGCTCGGTCACACTGCTGGATCCCGATGGCCAGTTGCTGTTCCAGAAAGTCTTCCACACGGCCCAGCAAAATATTCCCGTCTGGCTGCCGACTGTCGTCCACATGCCACCGGTCAAGGTCGAGCAGGAACTCACCGATGGCTGGCGCATTCTGGGCACCCTCACCCTCGAAGGACACGAAGGGTATGCCTACCAGCACCTCTGGAACGCCATCAGCCGCACCGGGCTGGCACTGCTCGCGGGTCTGCTGGTATTCACTCTGGTCATCACCTGGGTGTGCAACCGCCTGTTGCGCCCTCTCGAACAAGTCAGCCTGCAACTGGTGCAGATCCGCAAACGCCAGTTCAGCGGTACTCTGCCAACTCCATGGCTTCGTGAGCTGCAGGAGGTCGTGGCTTCCATCAATCAACTGGTCTCCGAGCGTAAACGAGATCTGCTGCAGCAAAGACTCAAGATCACCCAGCTCGGTAAACATGACAGTCTTCGGGCTCATCAGAAACTCACTGGGTTGACCGACATCGCCAACGGCATGTATCTGCAACACTTTTTCTCCACTCAAGGACACATCCGACTGTATAGCCGGTTGCTGCCCAAGACCCCCCCCACCACAGACAGCTCGCCGGATGAAATCCGGACGCTGATCCACGACTGGCTGACCCAGAAGACGGAAGGGATCCAGCTCCCCCTCAGCCTGCTCAATCATCCTGACTGGGCACAGTTTGCATCCTCCTTGGCCAGCGCTAGGGGAAAAATTCTGGACTGGCGCTGGGATCTGACAAGCTTCCCTCCCATGGCTGAGGAGCGTCTGGGGGCACTTCAGGCTCTGGGGATCGAGATGGCATTCAGCAATGTGCCCATGAACAACGACAACCTGACAAAGCTCGACCCCATCAAGCCAGTCTTCATCAGTTGCCAGCTGACTCAGGCCCCCCTCTACTGGAACCTGCTTTCCCAGTGCCTGCACGCCTCCGGCTATACCCTGCTGGCAGAAGCCGGTGACATCAACGATGTGGACACCCTGCGCAGCTGGGGTATCGATGGCTATGCCCGCCAGGAGGCATCATGAAACTCCCCATCCTATTGCTTGCCCTGTTGTGGCAGCCCAGTCTGCACGCAGTATCCGTGACCATTGGCACGGGAGGAGAACAGGGCATCTATTACCAGGTCATCAAGGAATTCTGCCGGCTGGCTCACAAGAGCGACCCCACAGTGCAGTGCAAACCGCAGGCCAGTTCGGGCTCCATCGAAAATCTGCGTCTGCTGCAAGCCGGAGAGATCCCCTACGCCCTCGTCCAATCTGACTGGCTCTATCAGGCCAGTCAGGGCACGGGGCCATTTGCCAGGCAACCCCAGCCCGAATTGAGAACCCTCTTTGCCACCCATGCCGAGCCTTTCACCATAGTGGTGCGGGCCGATGGCGATATCACCACCCTGGAGCAACTCAAGCTGGCCCCCATCGACATGGGGCTGAAGAATTCGGGTACCCGTCAAACAGCATTGGCACTGTTCAGCGTGCTGGGGGCAAAGGAACAGGATCTCGATCTGAAGAGCGTGGCCAATCTGTCCGAAGCCTTGTGCAGCAAACAGATCGATGCCTATGGACTGGTGATGGGTCACCCCAACCGGATCGTGCTGGAGACATCCAAGCGCTGTGCCATCCGTTTCATGTCCGTCGAGGGCACAATCCGGGAGCAATTGTTGCAAGGCGTCAAATATTATCAGCGCAGTCAGATACCGGCCCGCATCTATCCCGGCAATCTAAAAGCCACCCCCACCTTTGCCATCGCCGCCACTCTGGTGACCAATGCCATCACGCCGGATAAGGATGTCTATCGCCTGACCAAGGCGATGCTGAGCCAGCAGACCAGCTTCAACGAGCAGACCTATGGCTATGCCAACCTGTTTCACAAGGCGCGCAACAAAACAGGCCCGGTGCTCAGCGTCACTCAGCATCCGGGGGCAGCGAGGTATTTCGAGGAGTTGAAAGCCGCAGGCAAGCTATAGCTGGCGACGGGGAGCACGCAGATGCTCGCTGGAGAAGCGGCTCTGCATCGACGTCCACTGGGTCAGGCGATCGGCACTCCCGGCCAGGGTTCCCTCACGACGTGACTTCATGACCCAGATGCTCTTGGCATCGAAACTGTACACGGGTTGCAGATCATTTCGCTGGCTGCCGGGCAGGATACGACCGTTGATGTTGTCCAGCACCAAGGGATCGGACTTGGTCGTCGGGAAGTAGAGCGTAACCATGTGAAACTGGTTGTAGCGGATCGCCTTCACATAGGCCAGCCGCAGTTTCTTCTCGTCGACGCCGAGTTCCATCAGGGTGTAGTACTTGGAGATGCTGTAATCCTCGCAGTCCCCCCCCCTGGCCCCGATAAATTCCAGCGGATTGGCCCAGTAGTCCTCATCTCCCCATAGCCTGGGATCCTCGCTGTAGGTCAGATTGTTGAAGTAGTTGTTGACCAGTTCCAGCTTCTGCTGATCCGTCGTACCCGCCCTGGGTGTGAGCAGGCGTGAAAAGGCCTCGGCGCGCTGGATGGCCCGGGCACCATACACTTCCTGCATTTTGACCTTCAGCTCAGGGCTGGCAAGGTGCTCGGAGAGGCGGGAGGCCTGCACGTTGGCACTCAACACTACCAGCGTGCAGGTGGGGACAAGCAACCATCTCATAACTGACACTCCATATCAGACGCTGGAGGTCAGTATAGTTGGCCGCGGCTACCCCATCGGGCAAGCCTGGGGGTGACTCAACGGCACTGAGCGAAGGCGTCGGCCAGCTGTTGCATGAATTGCAGATAAGAATCAGGACCAAGCGGAACCCCCTCGCCCACTTCATCCAGCAACAGCACCTTGGCCCCGGTGTTGCGGGCAACCGACTCGATCACCGCTGGCGAGAATTGCGGCTCGGCATAGATGCAGCGTGCCTGCTTCTCTTCCAGCGCCTTGCGGATCTCTACCAGCGTCTTGGCGCCGGGACGACGCTCAGGGCTCACAGTGAAGTGTCCCTTGGAACTCATGCCGTAGTGACGCTCCCAGTAACCATAGGCCTCGTGGAACACGAAATAGCCTTTCTGGTTCACCGCCTTCATCTGGCCGGCGATCACCTCGTCCTTGGCGTCCACCTTGGCATCGAATGCGGCGAGGTTGGCGGCATAACGGGCCTGATTGGCCGGATCCTGCTTGCCAAGCTCGGTCGCGATCGCCTTGGCAATCACCTTGGCCTGGGTCGGACCCAGCCAGAGGTGGGGATCCACCCCCTCATGGTGATGTCCCTCATGCCCTTCATCATGCTCACCGTGTGCTTGGGCCTCGTGTTCATGATCGTGGTCGTTGTGGCTCTTCTGAGTCACGTAGTTGAACAGGGGCATGTCCGGCACCTGAGTCAGGGTCAGCGCATGGGGGTGCTTTGCAAGAGGCTTTGTCATGAAACCTTCCAGCTCGGGGCCGACCCACACCACCAGATCGGCGTCGTTGATGCTGCGAATATCGGAAGGACGCAGGGAGAAGTCATGGGGAGAGGCGCCGGTTGGCAGCAAGACGTTGGGCTCACTCACGCCATCGGTGATGGCGGCCGCGATAAAACCAAGGGGCTTGATGGTGGTCAGCACCTCGAGGGCACGGACAGGCAGACTCACTGCCAGCAGGGCAGTGATCAGTGTAAGAATTCGCATAGATATCTCGTCAGGAAGTGAGTGTGTGATAACATAACAAACCAATGCTGTTGTTATATTATAACTCTCACAGGCTGTAAACCCCGGAGCTGTCATGACCCAACTGGTGGAGCTGAAAGAGGTCTGTCTGTCGTTTGACGGACGGTCCGTGCTCGACAAGGTCTCCTTTACCCTGAACAAAGGCAAAATCACCACCCTGGTCGGCCCCAACGGGGCGGGCAAGAGCACCCTGAGCAAGCTGGTACTGGGTTTGCTCAACCCGGACTCCGGCAAGATCATTCGCCGTCGCGATCTGCGGGTCGGCTATGTGCCGCAACGCCTCTATCTGGATCCCACGTTGCCGCTGACGGTGCGCCGCTTCCTGCAGCTCGGCAAGAACAACCGCCTCTCCATCGAGGAAGCGCTGGAGCGGGTCGGCGCCCAGGAGCTCTTGGACAACCGGATGCAGAAGCTCTCCGGCGGCGAGATGCAGCGGGTGCTGCTGGCCCGTGCCCTGCTGGTCAAGCCCGAGCTGCTGGTGCTGGACGAGCCGGTCCAGGGGGTGGATATCACGGGCCAGATCGAGCTCTACGCCCTCATCAGCCAGTTGGCCGCAGAGTTCCACTGCGCCGTGCTGATGGTTTCCCACGATCTGCACCTGGTGATGGCCAGCACCCACGAGGTGATCTGCCTCAATCGCCACGTCTGCTGTCACGGCGAGCCGGAAAGCGTGGCACGCCACCCCGAGTTCGCCCGCCTGTTCGGGCGGCCGGAGCGGGAGGTGCTGGCGGTCTATACCCACCATCACCACTGCGACGGCGAACACCATCATCATGAGCCGCAGGCCCCCGTCATCCGCCTGCCGTCTCGCAATCCATAAGCGCAGTTAAGGACATTCAAGTGGACAGCTTTCTGTTATATGCCCTCGCGGCCGGCCTCGGCATCGCCCTGCTGGCCGGGCCCCTCGGCAGCTTCGTGGTGTGGCGCAAGATGGCCTACTTCGGCGACACTCTCTCCCATGCCTGCCTGTTCGGCATAGCACTCGGCATACTGCTGCAGGTGGATCTCACCCTGGCGGTGGTGGTCTGCTGCCTCGCCATGGCCATGCTGCTGGTGATCATGAGCCGCAACCAGCAGGTGGCGACCGATACCCTGCTGGGCATCCTGGCCCATAGCGCCCTGTCGTTGGGTCTCGTCACCTTGAGCTTCATGGACAACGTGCGGGTGGATCTGATGGCCTACCTGTTCGGCGACCTGCTCTCGGTGCAGCCCATGGATCTGCTCTGGATCTACGGCGGCGGAGCCCTGGTGCTGCTCACCCTGTGGCGGCTGTGGGATCCCCTGCTCTCCATGACCATCTCGGAGGAGCTGACGCGGGTGGAAGGGGTGCGGGTCGACGTGCTGCGCTGCGTGCTGATGCTGTTGATTGGCCTGGTGATCGCCGTGGCGATGAAGTTTGTCGGGGCGCTTATTATCACCTCGCTCCTGATCATTCCCGCCGCCACCGCCCGCCGCTTCAGCCAGACGCCGGAGCAGATGGCCGGCTTCGCAGCCCTGATCGGCTGTCTCGCCGTGCTGGGTGGGCTGACCCTCTCTTGGTACCAGGACACACCGGCGGGCCCTTCGGTGGTGGTCTGTGCCACCAGCCTCTTCATCCTGAGCCAGTTCAAACGAGCTTAAACACCAAAGCTCCTGATAACGGTGGGCTCTCCAACGTTATCAGGAGACTCCCAAGTACGGCACCTTGATCCAGGTCTGTACCACCAGCCTCTTTATCCCGAGCCAGGTCAAACACGTCTGAGGGGCTCGCTCTCCCCGGGACGCAGGCTCGCCTGCGCCTCCTGCCAGAGCCACTGTCGCAGCCGGCTGATGGCGGGTTCATGGGCGCGCGAGCGTTTGCAAACGAAATAGAAGTTGTCGCCGGTTTCGAGGGCGTGCAGCGGCAATCGTACCAGACCGGGATCCTCCGGCTGCAACATGTAGTCGTTGATGAGCGCCACCCCCTGATCCCAGCTGGCGGCCTCCAGCGCCAGCAGGATGTGGCTAAAGTGGTGCATCCTCGCCTCGGGGGGGATGGTCAGCCCGCCCACCTCGGCCCAGCGCCGCCAGTCCTCCCCCTTCTCCTTGTAGATCGCCTGGATGGAGAGCAGCGGTAGTTGCCACAAGGCCGCGGGCCACTCTCCCTCCACCTGTTGCCACAGGCGCCGGCTGCACACTGGCATCAGCCGCTCCCGGTAAAGCAGATCGTGCAGGTAGCCGGGCCCCTCGGGGGAGACGGTGATGAAGCCATCCGCCACCCGATCGGAGAGTTCGGGGTCCTCCGCCACCATCTCCAGACTCAGATCCAGTTCTGGGTAGAGCTGGCGCAACCCCGCCAGACGCGGGATCAGCCACTTCACCGCAAACGAGCTGTAGACCGCGAGCCGCACCCGCATCTCGCCGCCGCCGCGCAACTGCTCGCTGCTCTGGGCGATCTGGCCGAGCCCGGCGGAGATCCCCTCGAAATAAATCTCCCCCTGGGGCGTCAACGACAACAGCCGACCCTGGCGCAACAGCAGCCGCTCCCCCAGAAAGTCCTCCAGCAGGCGGATCTGGTGGCTGACCGCGCTCTGGCTGACATTCAGCTCCAGGGCCGCGCGGGAGAAGCTGAGCAGGCGGGCAACCGCCTCGAAGTATTGAACGGCACGCAGGGGGGGCAGCTTCATTATCCAAAATTCTCATGCATGGTGATTTTTTATCATTTTACTGGATAACTAGGCACGGGCTACCCTCACCTCATCTGAATCTGGAGGTGGTATGAACGCAGTCGGAATAGGCATCCTCTATCTGGTGCTGGGCAACATGGTGGCGGTCTTCTCCGATGCGCTGGTCAAGGTGCTGGAGCCGAGCCAGCCGGTGTTCCAGTTCGTCTTCTTCCGCCAGCTCTCCGCCGCCCTCCTGCTGGCGCCCTGGCTGCTCTGGTCCTGGCGGCGCAACCCGCCGGTAGCCATCAAGTGGCACCTGCTGCGGGCCCATATCTGGGCGGTCGGTGTCTGCCTGATGGTGGTCGCCCTCACCCGCTTGCCACTGGCCACCGCCAACGCCCTCTTCTATGCAGCCCCCCTGCTGATGGTGCCGCTGGCGGTGTGGCTGGCGGGGGAGGCACTGTCGCGCCAGAAGGTGCTGACGGCGCTGATCGGCTTCATAGGGGTACTGATCGTGTTGCGCCCGACCGAGGTGAACTGGGCCGCCCTGGCGGCGCTCGGGGTGGCGCTCTCCATGGCGGTCAACAACCTGCTGATCAAGCGGATCCCGCTCAAGCAGCCCATCGCCCAGACCCTGTTTTTCACCAACGTGCTGAGCATGCCCTTCATTCTGGCGCTGGCCTGGTGGGAAGGGGGGAACTGGCAGTGGCAGATGTGGTGGCCCGCCTTCGGCTCCTCGGCGCTGATCATGGTCTATGCGGGCTTGTGCGTGGTGGCCTATCGCAAGGCGGAGGCGAGCAAGATCGCCTCGGCGGAGTACACCGGCCTCTTGATGGCTGTCGCCATCGGGGTCTGGCTGTTCGACGAGCAGCCCGGTCTGCCGCTGCTGCTGGGGTGCCTGTGCATCATACTGCCGCTGGTCGCCATGGCGCGCGGCAAGTCAAAACCGCTGGCAGAGCCGGCGGTCTGAATCAAAGCAGCAAGGGGGCAACCCTCTGCTGCAGATGAGGGATCACCTCCTGCTCGAACCAGGGATTCTTCTTGAGCCAGAAGGTGTTGCGCGGGGACGGATGCGGCAACGGCAACCAGGCCGGGCCATAGTCAGCCCAGTTGCGTACCGTCTCGGTGAGCGAGTCCTTGCCCTCATCACGCAGGTAGTAGTGCTGGGCGTACTGGCCGATAAGCAGGGTCAGCTCTATGTTGGGCAACAGCATCAACACCTTGTCGTGCCAGGTGGGCGCACATTCTGGGCGCGGCGGCAGATCCCCCGACTTGTCCTTGCCGGGGTAGCAGAGCCCCATCGGCATGATGGCGATGCGGGATTCGTCGTAGAAGGTGGCCTTGTCGACCCCGAGCCACTGGCGCAGTCGATCGCCGGAGGGGTCATCCCAGGGGATGCCGCTGGCATGGACACGGGTACCGGGCGCCTGCCCGATGATCAACAGGCGAGCGCGCTCGCTACCGCGGATCACCGGCCTCGGGCCGAGCGGCAGGTGAGCCTCGCACAGGCGGCAGGCCCGGATCTGTTCAAACAGGATATCGAGTCGGTTCATGGTACCGATGGTAACAGACTTTCCGGCAGGATCCCGCTTGTGGAACCGGCGGCAGATACTTATCATGCGGCCACATTTGTTTAATTTAATAAACGGAAAGCGATGAAGAACTGGCTGGGCCCCGGTAGTGCGGCCCTCTCCTTCGTGCTCTGGGGCATGCTGCCCCTCTATTACCAGTTCATGCCCGAGATCAACATGTGGGAGCTGCTCTCCCACCGGGTGCTCTGGTCTGTTGTCCTGCTGGGCGGCCTCTTCCTGCTGCTCGGGGTACGGGTACCCTGGGCACGCCTGCGCAGCGAGCCCCGCCAGCTCGGCCTCATCCTGCTGGCGGGCCCCATCATGTCCATCAGCTGGTGCATGTTCACCTGGTGCCTGACCACGGGCCAGGTGCTGGCCACCAGCCTCGCCTTCTTCATGACGCCGCTGTTCAACATCGCCTTCGCCGTGCTCTTCCTCAAGGAGCGGCTCACCCCCCAGAAACATCTGGCGGTCGCCCTGGCCCTGGCGGGGCTGGCCTACATGCTGTTCTCCTACGGCGAGCTGCCCTGGTTCTCCCTCATCATGGGTGCCAACTTCGCCTTCTACGGTCTCATCAAGAAGAAGGTGCGCCACGATGCCGGTGTCAGCCTCTATCTCGAGTCCCTGGTTCAACTTCCGGTCGCCCTGCTGATCCTCGGTTGGCTGGGCCTGCACGGCATGAGCCAGTTCATGGCCGGGGACTGGAGCGACAAGCTGCTGCTGATGGGCAGCGCCCCCGCGACCCTGCTGCCGGTAGGTCTGTTCTGTTACGCCGTGGCACGCACCCGCATGAGCACTGTGGGGCTGCTGCAATACATAGAGCCGAGCCTCGCCTTCCTGCTCGCCATCTTCTGGTTTGGGGAGATCCCGGATCCGGTGAAGTCGGTGGGCTTCGCCTTCGTCTGGGCCGGCCTGCTGGTGAGCCTGCTGCCCCTGCATCGGCTCAGGCGCGACCGGGTCCAGTGGAAAGAGTCATGACAACGGACATCTGTACCGATAAACCTGCAAATAACTGGTTTATCTATCTGGTGCGTACCGGCGCGGGCTCGCTCTATGCGGGGATCAGCACGGATCCCGAGCGGCGACTGCGCCAGCACCAGAGCGGCAAGGGTGCCCGAGCGCTGCGTGGCAAGGGGCCGCTGACCCTGGTCTGGCGCCAGGGGGTGGCGGACAAGGGCGCGGCGCTGCGCCTCGAGTATCGCCTCAAGCAGCAGACCAAGGCATTCAAGGAGCGCCTGGTGCTCGACCCCGGACTCTGGCACGACTGGAGCCAACCCTGGCTGAGCGCCGATACGGCCCCCATCAATCCATCCCCCTGAACCAGTCGCTCCCGCCATAAAAAAGGCCGCTGGGAGCAGCGGCCAAGGAAGGATCCGATAGCAGGGAGGCTTAACGGTAGGTGTTCGACTGCTTGCGTCTGTTGCTGAGCAACCAGCACACCGCCAGCACCAGCAGCAGCCAGGGCGCCAGCTTGATGATGAGGGCAAACATGCCGGCTAGGGCGCCAAACAGCACGAAGACCCCGCTCACCAGCAGCATGGCCAGCACGGTAAAACCGGTCAGCGCCATGGTCACCAGTACCAGCATCAAGACGATAAATTCCAGCATGTTGTGCTCCTCACAGGCTTGCAGTGGCCAGCGGGTCTGATCCGGGGATCAATCCAGCCAGCGTTTCAATTCACGACGGGGCGGCATCACCAGCACCGCCAGCAGATAGAGAGCCAGGGCCAGGGGCGGCATCAGGATAAGCGCCAGCAAGGCCAGCACCCGCACCGTCACCCTCGAGATCCCAAGCCCTCTGGCCAGACCGGCGCAGACCCCGGTCAGCTTGCGATGGGCCAGATCTTTGGGCCAGGGGTTCATGGTTATGCCTCCGCCTTCCGGCTTTTCAGGCGAGCCAGCTCGCGCTCAATCTCGTCGTTCAACTCCAGCTCGCGGAACTGGGCCTCCAGGGAGGGATTCTGCCCCAGGGTGGCCGCCTCCAGCTGGGCTTCCAGCTGATCGACCCGGCCCTGAAAGCCGTCGAAGCGGGCCATCAACTCATGCATGCGCTGGTTGTCCACCTGGGCGCGGGCACGGATCCGGCTGTGGGCTGTCTGTTCGCGCAGGGTCAGCATCTTCTGCTTCTCGCGAGCCTCGGTCAGCTTGGTCGCCAGCCGCTCGCTGTCGGCGGTGAGCTGGGCCAGCACCTCGGCCACCCGGGCCTTGTCCTGCTCCAGTTGATCGCACTTCTTGACCTCGGCCAGCTTCTCCGTGAGGGCGGCACGGGCCAGATCCTCACGTCCCTTCTGGATGGCGAGCTCGGCCTTGGCAGACCACTCCTGGATCTGGTGGCGCAGCGCCTGCTGATGGCGCTCCAGCTGTTTCTGTTCGGCGATGACGCGGGCGGCCTGGGTTCTCATCTCGATCTGCACCTGCTCCATCTCTTCGATCATCAGACGCAGCATCTTCTCCGGCTCTTCACTCTTGTCGAGCAGGCTGTGCAGGTTGGCATTGATCACGTCGGTCAGGCGGCTGAATACGCTCATGGTCTGGCTCCTTGTTCATGGGGATGTCACTCTCTTCCCATGGCATTACAAGAGCCGTGCCAAGATAATTTATTGTTGCTTTACAGATAGATGGAGACTTGGCATTGCCATCTCAAGGCCATGAGTTGGTGAGAATTGCCAACAGCGTGGTGATTTTAGCCAATAAAAAAGGGAGCCAGCAGCTCCCTTCATGCAGTTGGGTTCAACCTCAGGCGGCCGGGCGATGGCCCAGCTTGCCATCCAGCTCCGCCAGCTTGGCTTCCATCCTGGCCCGGCAGGTATCAGACAGATCGCGGATGCCGGCAGCGCCGTGCTCCTTGCTGCACAGGGGAGGCAGCATCTCCAGCAGCACCTCGCCGTTGTCCCAGCGGTTCAGGTCAACCTGACCGAAGTAGCTGGAGCAGACGATGGGCACCACGGGCACTTCGGCCTGGACGGCGGTGTGGAAGGCGCCGGCCTTGAACGGCAGCAGACCGCGGCCCTGGGAGCGGGTCCCTTCCGGGAACATCCAGATGGAAGTGCCGTGGTGTTTGATGCGATCCACCACCTGGCCTATGGTGCCGATGGCGCGGGAGCGGTTGGATCTGTCGATCAACACGTTGCCGGAGAGCCAGAAGATGAGGCCGAAGAAGGGCAGCCACAGCAGGCTCTTCTTGCCCACCGCCACCACGCCGGGGCGCACGGCACCGGTCACGGTGAAGATGTCGAAATTGCTCTGGTGATTGCAGACATAGACGGCAGGCCCCACCGACTTGACCTCGTCCGGAATGGTGACCCGGACCTTGAGCCCGATGAGCGGGCAGACGGCATGGTACATGCGGGCGAAAACATAGACGTTGTTGGGGTGGCGCGGACGCACCAGACAGAGCAACAAACCAAACACGAACCAGAAGATGAGCAGCAGGGTAAGCAGCAGCACACGGGCAATTTTGAGCATCGAACACCTCGGAATTTGACTCGGCGCAGTATACTGGTCCCCCTTTTAGCGAACAAGCGTTCGCCAGACAGAACCGACCACCCCAGATGGAGCACGTGCTCTCATCGAATCCCGCTGGCTTGCTCACGCCACCATTGATCGATAGGATATGCCCCATTCAACAGGGTAGGACGAGCATGATTTTGCGACAACGCGTGGCGACAAGACTCCTGCTGCTGGTCTGCATTCTGGTGCTCAACTGTGCGGCCCAGCCGCTGGCCAGATTGGCACAGCTTGACCAGGCCCTGAGTTGCCAGGCTCTTCCCCTCCCCTCGCCCAGCGCCGATGCCGACGAGTGGCAAACCGCGACGCCCCAGCCCAGCAGTTGCCAGCTCAACGGCAAGTGGCTCAGTGCCGCCAACCTGCTCTGCGCCGAGCAGATCTTCTTTGCCATCGCCTTCGTGATTGCCCTGCTGGCGCCCCTGTCGCGCTGCGCCCCTGCGCTTCCCCCTCCCATCAATATCTCGCCCCCCGAACGGCGACTGCACCTCACCCTCTGCGTCTGGCGGGAATGAGTCTGCGGCGGTTTTCTCCACCCTGACTTTCATTTTCAAGAGACAAACACATGTCAAACATCATCAAGACCGCCCTGTTGCTGAGCGGTCTGCTGTGGCAATCCTTTGGGTTGGCCAGCGACACCGGCTGGCTCACCAGCCCCCAGAACGATCACGCCAAGGTGCGGCTGCAAGCTGACACACGGGATCCCGCCGCCCCCCGGATGCTGCTCAGCCTGCAGCTTGAATCCGGATGGAAAACCTATTGGCAGAACCCGGGAGAAGGCGGCATAGCCCCCGAGATCCTCTGGGATAAGCCCGAGCCGACGGCGCAGTGGCACTGGCCAGTGCCCAGGCGGTTCGACGTCAGCGGCATCTCGACCCAGGGCTACCAGGGGGACGTCAGCCTTCCCATCAGCCTCACCCGCAGCGGCAGCGAGGCGCTGACGGGTACCCTGCGCCTCTCGACTTGCAGCAACGTCTGCATCCTGACCGACTACCCCTTCACCCTGGCGCTGGACGGCGCTGCCCCTGACGGGTTCGACCTTGCCTATGCGAAGGCCATGAGCACCCTGCCACAGGCCATGCCGGGCACGGTCACCCTCGAGGCGGGCTACCGGCAGAACCAGCTGCAACTGACCGCCGACAACCCCCAGGGCTGGCAGGATCCCCAGGTCTTCCTCCAACGCCTGGAGGGAGCCGAATTTGGCGAGCCCAGGCTGGAGGTCCAGGGCAACACCCTGATCGCACGCATTCCGGTCAGCGATGGCTGGCAGGGGGATGCCCCCGATATCCGTCATCAGCGGCTCGGGTTGGTGCTGGCAAGTGGCGAGCAGGCCTGGCAGAGCGAGGTCAGCATAGGTGACCCCCTGACCCTGCCGAGCGGCGGCCAGTCGCTGCTCTGGTTGCTGGGAGCCGCGCTGCTGGGGGGCCTCATCCTCAACCTGATGCCCTGCGTGCTGCCGGTGCTGGCCCTCAAGCTGGGATCCGTGCTGCAACTCGAGAGCCGGGAGCGCCGCCCGGTGCGCCTGCAATTCCTGGCGGCCAGTGCAGGCATTCTGGTCTCCTTCTGGGCGCTGGCGCTGATGAGCACCCTGCTGCGCGCCACCCAGGGAGCGGTCGGCTGGGGCATACAGTTCCAGAGCGTCTGGTTTATCGGCTTCATGGTGGTGGTGACGGCGCTGTTTTGCGCCAACCTGCTGGGGCTGTTCGAGCTGCGGTTGCCGAGCAACCTCAATACCCGCCTGGCCACCAGCGGCGGCCAGGGGCTGGGGGGTCACTTCCTGCAGGGCTGCTTTGCCACCCTGCTGGCCACCCCCTGCTCCGCGCCCTTCCTCGGCACTGCGGTCGCCTTTGCGCTCGGGGCGCCGCTCGGCCAGCTCTGGCTCATCTTTACTGCCCTCGGTGTGGGCATGAGCCTGCCCTGGCTGCTGATCGCCGCCTTCCCCCGTCTCGCACTCTGGCTGCCGAAGCCGGGCCGCTGGATGGGACGCCTGCGCACCCTGCTGGGCCTGATGATGCTGGGCTCCAGCCTCTGGCTGCTCAGCCTGCTCGGCAACCACGTCGGCCCCTTCTGGATACTGATCCTGATGGCGCTGATGCTGGTCGCCCTGCTGCTGGCCGTGGTGTGGCGCCATGGCATACGCACGCTGACTTTGGGGCTGGCACTGAGTTGCCTGCTGGGTGGGGCCCTGCTGTTCGGCGGCGCCTTCACCCTGGACGGCAAGCCCCAGCAGGACAGGGTCGACTGGCAGCCGCTCTCGGAGCAGGCCATCACGCTGGCACTGGCCCAGAACAAACGAGTCTTCGTCGATGTGACCGCAGACTGGTGCATCACCTGCAAAGCCAACAAATTCAACGTACTGCTGCGAGATGATGTGCAACAGGCCCTGAGCGCCCCCGATGTGGTGGCCCTGCGCGGGGACTGGAGCCGTCCCTCCGACACCATCGCCAACTTTCTGCGCCAGCGCGGCAGCGTGGCCATTCCCTTCAACCAGATCTACGGGCCCGGCCTGACGGATGGCGAGATCCTCTCCCCCCTGCTGGACCGATCGACCCTGCTTGCCACCCTGTCGCAAGCCGGTATTGCCCCCTCTCAAGGAGAAACCAAATGAAACCGACCCTGCTCGCCCTGACCCTGCTGGGCACCTTGTTGACCCCGGCTCTGCACGCCGCCCCCTTCACCCCGGAGCAGGAGGCCCGCATCAAGGAGCTCATCCGCGAGACCCTGGTCCAGAATCCGAAGATCCTCGATGAAGCGGCCGAATCCTGGGAGAAACAGAACGCCGCGGATCAGGCGGCCCAGCTCGGCGACTTCATCAAGGGCAACCAGGACGTGCTGTTCAACAGTGCCACCAGCCCGCGCCTGGGGGCCAAGAACCCCAAGCTGACCCTGGTGCTCTTCACCGACTACAACTGCCCCTACTGCAAGCAGTTCGACCCTGCGGTGGCCAAGCTGCTCAAGGCCTATCCGAACGATCTGGGGCTGGTGATCAAGCTGCTGCCGTTCAAGGGGCAGACCTCCGCCAAGGCGGCCCAGTACAGCCTGACCCTGTGGCAGCAGGATCCGGCCCGCTTCCTCGCTCTGCACGACAAGCTGATGAGCAAGCAAGGCATGCTGACCGAGGCGGACATCAACAAGGCGCTGGCAGCCACCGGCAATGTGGCGCTCAAACCCGAGGGCAAGGCCACCGAGGAGCTGCGCAATAGTCTGCGTATCGGCACCCTCTTGGGGGTGCAGGGCACACCGGCGACCCTGATCGGCAATCAGCTGGTGCCGGGCGCCCTCCCCTACGAGCAGCTCGAACAGCTCGTGAAAACTGAACTGGCGAAACTGGGGTAACGAATGACCGAGACGGCAACCCCCAGACCCCGCTGGCGACGCTGGGGCAAGGAGGCGCTCTGGCTGCTGCTGTTTGCCCTGATCCTCTCGACCGTGCTGGATCTGTGGCGCAGCCCGGCGCTGCCGGAGGGCAGCCCGCTGCCAGTGCTGACTCTGCAAGATGGCACCCGGGCCGACCTGCAGGCCATGAGCCGGGAGCGGCCGCTGCTGATCTACTACTGGGCCAGCTGGTGCGCCGTCTGCCGCTTCACGACCCCGGCAGTGGAGCAGCTCTGGCAAGACGGCGAGAACGTGCTGACGGTGGCACTGCGCTCCGGTGACAACACCAGACTGCAACAGGGCATGGCCAGAAAGGGGCTCAGCTTCCCGACTCACAACGATGAGCAGGGGACGCTCGCCGCCCGCTGGCAGGTAAACGTCACCCCCAGCTTCCTCATCCTCAAGGACGGCAAGGTGGTGAGCAGCACCACGGGCTGGAGCAGTCGCTGGGGCTTGCAGCTACGGCTGCTGTGGGCCAGCTGGCTGGCTTGAGCCCCATCACAATGAGCAGAGCCCGGTATGACTACCGGGCTCTTTTTTCATCTTGAAGGTGGTTCCCTTCACTTCAGGCTCAGACCTATTGCGCCGGGGACATCATCCCCTGGCCGAGCCGGGCCTTGACGTTTGCCCGTTCGGCCTCGTCGATCACGCCGTCACCGTTCTTGTCCAGACGGGTGAAGAGGGTCTCATGGCGTTCCATGAACTGCGCCTTGGTCGTATCCTGCATCGGCCTCATGTTGCCCATCTTGCCCGGCATGGCCTTGCCCGATTGCTTCATCGCCTCTTGCATCTTGGCCATGGCGGCCTCTTTCTCGGCAACCGACAGGGTGCCATCACCGTTGCTGTCTTGCCGGGCGAAGCGCTGCTCGGCTCTTTCCATGAACTGGGCCTTGGTGATATCCCCCTTGAGCATCACCAGCGGCTCATCGAGACTCTCATCGGCGGCGATGGCGACACCGCCCAGCAGTACCAGAGGCAGAAGATAACGTTTGAACATGATGTCTATTCCTTGTGATGGCCCCGGCCTTGCCGGGTCCTGATGCCTATCCCCAGGGCAGGATCCTTGTCACATGCACGCCCGACGATGTGGTTCCAGCATGAGTACACTGTCGCCCGTCACGGATACCCTCTGTCAGTGTAGTCCCCATGCCGGGCCCTCCGTGTCTGCAGGGCTGACAAGCCGCTCCGTGACGAGCGGGATCCGTGCCCGTCCCGGGCTGCCGTCATCTCGTGTCCTATTCATGGCGGTGGCCGGTAGTTTCCGTTAAAATGACGGGTTTTTACCGTGCCTGGTTCCCCCAAGCCCCATCAGGCGCCAGCATTGTGACTCTGATGATGCCAGTGATGCAGGATCTGCCATGAACAACTACTTTCGGGTGCTGGGCGTCAAGTCCAACGCCAACGAAAACGACATCAAGAAAGCCTATAGACGGCTCTCGAACCAGTACCACCCCGACAAGTTGCACGGGGCGAGCGAAGAAGAGAAAGAGCAGGCAGCCATCAAGCTGCATCAGGTGAAGAAGGCCTACGAGGTACTTTCCGATCCCAAGGCGAGAGCCGCTTTCATCAAAGATTTCAACAACGTCATCGTGACCGATCCCGCTGCTGCCATGCAGGAGATGTGGGACCAATTCTACCCCTGAGGGCGCTATGCAAAAAAAATGGGACCAGGCGCGCATCAAAGCGCTGATGAGTGACGCGGGCGAGAACATCGAATCCTACCGGGATCAGGATCAGCCCAAGGCGCTCGAGCAGTTCACCGGCAAGATGAAGGCCCTGCTGCTGGCCGATATCAGCATGCTGGAGTTCATGCCCGAATACCTGCCGCTCGCCCTCTATGGCCGGGTACAGTTCCCGCCCAAGGCGAAACCGGAGTGGGCCAGGTGGCTCGCCGACGGCGTACAACCCTCATGGGACGCGTTCAAGGTATCGGTAGCGTTCAACAACGCCGATCTGCCGCTGGTCAAGGCGGTGCGGGCCCAGAGCGAAGATCAGTTGATCGAAGCCTGCGCCGTGCTCTATCTGCTGGACAATCCCCTGCCCCGCGGTGGCCGCCGTGCCGATGACGACTACGAGTTGCGGGACGAAGAAGAGGAAGATGGGGAAGATGCCGACGCCGACTATCATGGCGGCGAGGGTGAGGAAGACGATCAGGACATGTACGACGAAGTACGTTTCTAATTGGGGCAAGGCATGAGCAATAGTCTGATAGAAATTACCGCCATCGAGATCAAAGAGCTGGCCGTGGTCGAACCGAAACAGGCGAGCGAGAAGTTCGAGCTGATCGCCAAGACCATGTCCGACGAGCAGTTGGCCGAAGTGATTGAAAACATTGATATCGTCACCCTGACCCAGATCAACGGCCAGCACGACATCTCCTTCCCGTCCATCATCTCCGAGCTGATGACCCCGGAGCGGATCCGCGACATCGTCTGCCAGCAACCGCTCTACTGGGAAGAGGCCATCAAGAACAATGCCGAAGAGCTGCAGCAGCACACCTTCGACTTCCTCAACTACCTGATCCGCACCCAGGACAGCGAGGCCAAGCAGACCGAGATCCTGGAGTGCATCGCCGACGATCCCGCCGGGCTCTTCTACCTCGCCATCCCCTTCATCGAGTTCTATCGCGGCGATCGCTACGAGGATGAAGAGGGCTATCGCGACGCCCTGCACGCCGAAGAGGAAGATCTCGAGGAGTCCCTCACCTACAGCGAGCGCCAGCAGAGCGAAGATGCCCACGACTACCCGCTGGATGACCCGAGAAGCCTCTTGATGCTCATTCGCGAGCAGGCTCCCGAGGTGGAGAAAGCGATCAAGTCGCTGCTGCGCAGCGAGAACGCCACCTGGGACGGCATCATCAACAAGTTCGCCAACGAGCTGGTAATGCAGGCCAAGGAGAAGAACCAGGTCAGCGACGAGTACGACGAAGTGGACGACATGTTCAGCTTCCTGGATTGAGGAGAGCCCTATGCAGCTAGTCATCCGCGAGGCCAACGAAGGCCCCTTCCTCACCCAGGTACTGCGTTTTGGCCGCGACAACGAACGCCTGAGCGACCAGCAGCTTGCCGCCATCAAGGGCAAGGCGGTGCTGATGAGCCTGAAGTTCGCCGACAAGTACTACAACAAGTACAAGATGCACCTGCTGGAGCAGGCCGCCCACGACGTCATCGGCGTGGTGAGCCTGGGGTTGCAGGAGCTCTCCGGGCGCGACAATGCCCGGGCGCTGGCCCTGCTGCAGGCGCCGGAGGGGCCCATCAAGCCGTTCCAGAAGGGCTGGTCCATGCTGATCTCCGTCAGCCCCAAACAGACGGGCAACAGCCTATATGGCGACGTGGATGCCAGGCTGCTGGACAAGATCTCGAGCCCCCCCGACATCGAGGAGTGGCAAGGGTGGCAGGAGTACGAGAAGGCGCTGGCCGAGCACAACAAGAGCCGCCTGATGGGGCTCATCGATCAGCACTTCTTCGCCAGCGAGAGCGACCACCCCACCATGGAGGACAAGCTGGCCGAGGCCCTGCTTTACCGCATCCTCTGCGGCAAGGGTAGCGGCGCCGCGCCCTTGAAGGTGAAGCAGGATCTCAAGCGCAAACTGGCGCGGGAGATTGAACTCGACGAGGCCTGGTACGATACCAACTATCTCGCCGCCCAGCTTGCCCTGATGCTCGCCGAACTGCCCGCCGACATGGCCGCCGCCCTGCGCCAGGAGCTGAGCCCGGGCTTCGTGCCGAACCTGCTGCACACCCTGGGGTTTGTGCGCCAGTATCAGCAACTGCAACGGGACAACGCCTCGCCGGAGAAGCTCGACAACATGGAGATGCGCGCCGGGCTCCGTCACCCCCTGCTCGGCTGGCCCCTCTACCACGACTTCTAGGGCGCATTTTCACCACCCACACCATAGTCCCACAACGCCCGGCTTGCCGGGCGTTGTGTCATCTGCCTGGCAGTAGGCGCCGCCGAACAAGCACTGCCAATAGAACACGCCCCTATATAAGCACTAACGTACAACCAACCCAATTGTGAGGCGTCGAGCGCTCCTCTCGGGAACGCTCGCAGGTCATTGCAACCATACCCGTATCGGCCCAGTCAGTTTCGAAGGGGGTCGCCGATCTCTGCATAACAGAAGCGCTCACCTCTTAAATACTGTCATTTTGATACACAGTCGCACTCCAATATTGGCTGCCGTTACCTGCTTGGTGAGTCCATCCATCTGCCTCCAGTTATCTGGCAATCATTCGATTCATAAAGCCATGACCGAGCAGCAGCACCGGTCCTTCGCTGGCAAGGGATTGAAGTCGTTGAGCTGCCGTGCTGGCGCGCCTCTTCGCAGTGCCGACAGATTCGACTCCGTGTGAGTAACCCCACAACCATAAGATTCGCAGGATAAACGCCCAGGCAAACGGCGATAGCCGTGGCAGTCTCCAGTGGCCATAAGGCAGTGGCGCTTCACGAAATAGCCCGTCGACGAGGGTGGGCTTCAGGCCGAGCGCCTGGACTGAGGTCAGCGCACGAGGCAGGTTGCTCGAGACTATCACCTTGGCGGTAGCGGCGAGTCGCTTGCTGGCTTCCGGGACGGGGTGCTTGGTAATGTCGGAGCTGTCGTACTGCTCGATCCAATCTTTCATCTCGAGCGCTGACATTTTGTCGGTTGCGGCCAGCTTGGGCTGGCCGTGACGCATCAGGATTATTTTTCTGCTCACCGTCTCACTGTCCGTTTACGCCCTTGTCCTGATGTGTTCCAAACCAACCATGATCACGGTACCACACCACTGTGTCGGTGATGGTTTGCTCCAACGCCCGGAAACGCAGATCAAGCTCTCGCTCACTCTTGCCGTGATTGAAACAGGTGCGGTCCTTTTCTCGTATCAACAGGCGCAATGTAGCCATGCTCAGCAGAATGGGCTTGCCAGTAATACGCGCGTAGACCTCCTGCACCGCCGCCAAGGCGTATAAAAAGGGCAGCGGCAGTTGTCGAACGGGTGTCTTGACGCCAGCGATACGCCCAAGAACAGGTATCAGCTCACGCATTGTCATATGCCGGCCAGCCGCGAGATAGCGCTCACCCCGGCGCCCATACCTGGCTGCAGCGATCAGCGCCAATGCCACATCGCGAGCATCGACAACGGAGAAGCTACCGGGGATAAGTCCGGGCAATTTACCGCGTACGACATCGTTGACCAACTGTCCCGAGGAGGTCGGGCCAATGTCGGCAGGACCCCACATCCAGCCAGGCAGGACCATGCAGGCATGCATCTCGGGATGGGTTTCCAGGAACGACAGGACGACACGGTCGGCGAGGATCTTGCTGCGGTAATAGTCATCCGCGTCAGCGTCGGCCCGCAGACAGTTTTCATCAATTGACGTGCCGGGTGCGCCGTCGAGCACGGCAATGGAAGACGTATGGATAAACCGTCTTATGCCAGCGCTATAGGCCTGGCCAAGCAGGTTTCGTGTACCGGACACATTAATCTTGTCGAGCTCCTCCCAGTGACTGCCGCCCTTGTAGCTGTCGCGAAAGTACGCTGCAGTGTGGAACACCGTATCACAGCCTTGTAGCGACGCAGCGAACGCATCGACATCAGCCATGTCGCCCACCACCAGTTCCACACCCGGCAGATCCTTGAACTGTTGTTCACCTTTGGCTCTTGAACGAACCAGGGCTTTGACTGCGTGACCACGAGCGACCAGTTCACGCACCAGGTTGTTGCCCAGCAAGCCGGTCGCGCCAGTGACAAATGTGTTATGCATGCATCACCCCTCACTCTGATCGGCTAACGGCATCAATACCACACGGTCGAAGAAAACTTCTTCACGTATGACCAAGCCGTCTCTGAAGGTGAGGTGTGCGGCGTAATACAAGGTAATGTGGCGCCCATGAGGTGGAATCACCCGGTCTGACAGCACTAATGGTGCCGTGAAGGTGCCGGTCAGGAAGACGATCAGTGCCAAACGATCGTCAGTGACAACAAATGGGCTCAAGATCACTTTGGCATCGGGGAATGCTTCGAGTAGCGCGAGCTCTCGCTTGTGCATGGCCTCACGACCTGTTTGTATCCCTATGCCATCGAAGTAGCCAACGTCTTCGGAAACCAGTGCAAGCATCGCCTCCAGGTCTCGGCGATTAAAGGCGCTGGCGGCGCGTGCCGCATAGCCATTGGAACCAGTTGTCATACAGTCCATTCCATTCTTTTCGAGGGAGTGTAGATATACCGTTGACGCCGCTATCTAAAAACAGCGGCTACTGCATAATAGCTTTGCAAATTTGCAGATCAGGCAAGATATGGAGCATGGCTTTGCAAGCAAACTGGGACGATCTTCGCCTGTTGTTGGCAGTCTCGCGACGTGGCAGCTTTCTTCAGGCTGGCCAATTGCTGGGGATCGCAGCCTCTACTGTGGCGCGACGGCTGACTCAGCTTGAAGGCGCACTGGGCGAGCCACTCGTCGAGCGGGGAGTTGAAGGATGCAGGTTGACCCCACGAGGCCAATCCCTCGTGGACGTTGCCCTGGCCGCAGAAGCAGGCTTGAGACGTCAAACCGTGACGGGCATGTCCGAACCGCACACAGAGCTATCTGGCAATATCGTGGTCAGTGCAGGAGAGGGATTCTCGTCTTGCGTGCTGGAGGCCGCGAATCGCTTCACCACTCTGCATCCGCGATGCTCGGTGGAGTTGCTGGTCACAGCCGATTTTCACAAGATCGTCCGCGGCGCCGCAGACATTGCTGTACGCACGACTCATCTGGGCGAACCTTCGCTTATTTATCGCTTCATAGACAGGCTCGTTTACGGCGTCTTCGCCGATGCGGCTTATCTGAAGCGGTTTCCGGGGCTGACTCCAGCCACTGCGGTCAATATTGGCCTGCTTCCTCCGCTGGACATGTTGCCTCAAATGCGTGCGGCAAAGGCCGCAGGTCTGGACCACACGCCGATCAGCGTGAACTCGTTTTCGGTTCAACTCGAATCGGTGAGGCGAGGTATGGGGGTGGCGGTGCTGCCCCGTATTCTGGCGAAGGATCTGATCGAATTGTTCCCGGAACTCCAGCTTCCAGATATGGAGGTCTATCTGGTGACCCGGCCGCAGGTATTGAAACAGGCTCACATCAAATGTTTTTTTGTCATCCTGGAGAAGGTTCTTATTGAAGCCCTGTCCATGAAGAGCGTCGACGATCACCTCTTGGAAGACGCGCCGAAATGAGTGCGTCATATACAGGAGCTTCAGATTCAACCAATTGAAATAAATATAGAAACACTTCGTTTGTGATCTCGTTTATCGCCAAACAAAATCAACACGCGCGAAGCCTATGACCATTATCAATGCCAATGACTAACTCCTGGCTCCCGCCGTACTCGAACACATTGCTCGGCTGGCCGCTCTACCACGACTTCTAGGGCGCATTTTCACCGCCCACACCATAGTCCCACAACGCCCGGCTTGCCGGGCGTTGTGCCATCTGCCAGGCAGTAGGCGCAACAGGACTACCTCCTAAGCGTCATTGGCCCACATTTTGTCAGGGATATAATGACTCCCCTATACGACCGCAGGGGAAGAGCCATGAGCAGAAAGCCGGACAGGATCACCGCGATGCAGCAGATCATCGACGCCGTGAAGCAAGAATTCCCGCTCTATCAGCCGGATACCTTCAAATGTGGACCAGACAACACCTGCATCGGCTGCCCCAAAAAGCTGATGGAGCTGGTGGACACCGACCTCTCCTACTGGCAATACCAGATCGATCGCGGCATCCCGCCCAGCTTCGACGAGATCCAGCGCTTCGGCAAGATGTGCAAGAACATCCGCCGGGCCCTGGTGCGCAACGGCCGCATCCCCGCCTGATTTCGCATACGCCTTGATCACCCATAGACGGCCCTCCGACGAAGGGGCCAAGGAGCAGACCATGACTCAGGAAAGGATCCAGACCCAATACCGACTCGGTGGCCCCTTCGCCAACCAGGCCGAGCTGGCACAGGCCATCGCCCTGGCCATAGAGGCCCACAAGCGGGACTTCTTCCCCCTGCTGGAGCGGCTGGTGGATGAGGGGAACCCCGGTGTCCACCTGAGCCAGGAGCACCCGCCTCGGGTGCTCGGCATCGAACTTGACCAGAGTGGTATCCAGGGGCGGGCCCACCTCGGCTACGAGTCCAACTTCTTCGAGGGTTGCCTTATCGTCGACAAATATGATCAGCACCAGATCGACCTGCCCTTTTGCCTCGAAGGGGATCAGCTGACGTTCGATATCGAGTTGCCCATCGCCTGGAATTTCAATAACTGAGGGGTTCGCGATCTCGCCTGGCATCATCACAAGAAAGGAGCCTTGCCGGCTCCTTTTTCAATGCTCCCCGCAGATGGCAGGCGAGGCGGTTGTAACCCCTTTGCCCGCGTCAGGTGAGATAGTAACGCCACGACCTGATCGGCTCGGCGTAGCCGACCCGGATGCAGAAGGGGGCAAGCTCGTGATTAGCCTGCTCCAGGCTGAGGGTCTGGTGGGCATCCTGCTGACACCACTGCACGAACTCGTCGCTGTTGAAGCTGTAGTGATCCCCGTGAAAGACCCCGTGGGCCTCGATCAGTCCGATGGCTTTCTCCGTTTCCATGTTTGGCCTCCTGGCACTGTGCTGTTCCTTTCAAGCTTAGCGAGCGGGGGGCGAGTAGGGTCGATTAGCGAAGCGTAATTGTCCACGCCATTGGCACCGTGCGATTGGAAAGGGGAAAAGAGGGGTTGTTCGTAGGACAGCGGCAACCGACTTTCGCGATCGTCTTATTACGCTTCGCTAATCAGACCTACGGCCCTACACAAGAAGCGGAGAGCTTCATACAACGCCCTTTACGAGGTACACTGCTCAAAATTCAACCTTGCTCATCTTGACTATTTTTCAGAAGTTTATGGAGGAACACTGATGAAACAGGGCACTCTTAAAGAAGTTTTTTCTCCTTCAGATGGAAAAACATATTTCGTAAGAGATATTTTAGAGCGTTCCCAAAAAGAACTCTTTGAGATGAGGCGAAAACTGAGGCCGAGTGTTAATGAACTCACCATGTTATGTTCAACATGCTACCAGCCTGTAATATTGGCGGGCCGTTCAGATCAAAGTTTCTACTTTAGGCATATTAAGGACTCTGATGACTGTCCAATCAAGACGACGTCCCACCTTACTTTCGATGAAATAAATGCAATGAAATACAATGGGCAAAAAGAAGGCCCATTGCATAGAGTCAACAAGCTGTTAATTGCCAAATTACTAGAGAGTGACCCCACTTTTAGTTGCGTAGAAGTAGAAAAAACCTTTCGAGAGGAAAATATCACTGGAATTGCAAAAAAATGGCGTAGACCTGATGTTTCTGCAATCAATACCAAGCTTGGCGTAAGAGTTGCTTTTGAACTGCAAGTTTCCACAACATTTATCGATATCATAATTGCTCGCGAAGAGTTTTATAAAAACAGTGCAGCCTTTATTTTATGGATTTTCTTGAATTTTGAGAAAAAGAAATTCACTGAGCTGGATATTTTTTATGCAAATAAATCCAATGCTTTCATATTTGATGATGAAGCCAAAGCTGCCAGCTCAGTTGCAGAGAAACTCTTATTAAAATGCTATTACCACGAATATTATGCAGAGGAATTACAAGACACAGCAACAGTTTCAGTGCGAGCTGTTGATAGGCTGGTATCACTGGATGATTTAACATATGACAAGGATACTGGAAAACTCTATTTTTTTGATTCAGATTTATCAGAAAAGAATGCACAAAATCAAGCCCAAACCATAAAGGAAGAAAAAGCTAAAGAGAAACTGTTTCTTGAAACCCAAAAACGTGAAGTGTCTAAAAAGGAAGTGAAAAGAAATGATTTTTATAGCATTTACAATGCAAAATCAAGCCCCACCAAAAGCAATCAAATGAAACCTAGGAAAGGCTTATCGGAAAAGCTCTACAGTGAAATATCAACAACAAAAAAATTTGAAAAGCTTCGCTGTGAGAAATGTGGAAATACAGACGACTTCCGTAATAAAGCTTGTTTTATAATCTGCAACCATTGCAATGAAGACGTTAAATATTAGCCAGCAACCACATATATAAAAAGATGACTTTTAACTTAAGATTTAATAAGAAGGGCGCTTTCGCGCCCTTCTTATTAATTACCCTTCCTGATTTTCCCCAGCAACCGTCTCACCGGCCACGGGCTCAATCTCGATGCGATCGACGCGCTGCAAGCCGCGGGGCAGCTTGGCGCCGCGGCGGCCGCGCTCGCCGCGGTAGTAGTCGAGATCCGAGGGTTTCAGAGTCAGCTTGCGCTTGCCGGCAAACAGGGTGACATATTGCCCCTGCGGGATAATGGCGGCCATCACCATAAACTCCTCCCGCGCCTTGACGCAAGCCGAGGGGATGCTGATGAGCTTGTTGCCCTTGCCCTTGCCGAGCACCGGCAGGGTGCTGAGCGGGAACAGCAGCATGCGCCCCTCGTTGGAGATGGCCATGCAGAGATCGGTCTCTGGCGAGCCAATCTTCTGGGGTGCCATCACCTGGCCCCCTTCCGGCACCGTCAGCAGCGCCTTGCCGTTCTTGTTCTTGCCAATCAGATCGTCATATTTGCAGACGAAGCCGTAACCGGCGTCGCTCGCGATCAGATACGGCTCGCCCTCGTTACCCATCACCAGATGGCGCACCTCTTCCCCCGCCCCCAGGGCGAAGCGGCCGGTGAGCGGCTCCCCCTGACTGCGGGCGGAAGGCAGAGTATGCGTCTCCAGGGAATAGGTACGGCCCAGGCTGGAGAGGAACACCGCCTGCTGGTTGCTGCGCCCGCAGGCGTGGGCGAGATAACCGTCCCCCGCCTTGTAGGAGAGCCCCATAACGTCCACATCGTGGCCCTTGGCGGCGCGCACCCAGCCCTTGTCGGAGAGGATGACGGTCACCGGCTCGCTCGGGGTCAGCTCCTTTTCGGTCAGGGCCACGGCGGTGGCCCGCTCCACCAGCGGGGTGCGGCGATCGTCGCCATACTTCTCGGCATCCGCCAGCAGCTCTTTCTTGAGCAGGGTGTTGAGGCGACGCTCGGAGCCCAGAATGAGTTCGAGTTTGTCCCGCTCCTCGGCCAGTTCTTCCTGCTCGGCACGCAGCTTGAACTCTTCGAGCTTGGCCAGATGGCGCAGTTTGAGCTCGAGGATGGCCTCGGCCTGGGTCTCACTGATGTTGAAGCGCTCCACCATCACCTTGCCCGGCTCATCCTCGGTGCGGATGATCTCGATCACCTCGTCGATGTTGAGGTAGGCGACCAGCAAGCCTTCGAGGATGTGCAGGCGAGCCAGCACCTTGTCGAGACGATATTGCAGACGGCGACGCACCGTCTCGCGGCGAAAGACGATCCATTCGGAGAGGATCATCTTGAGGGTCTTCACCTGGGGTCTGTTGTCCAGCCCCAGGATGTTGAGGTTGACCCTGTAGTTCTTCTCCAAGTCAGTGGTGGCGAACAGGTGGGCCATCAGCCCCTCCACATCCACCCGGTTGGAGCGGGGAATGATCACCAGACGGGTCGGGTTCTCGTGGTCAGATTCGTCCCGCAGGTCGGTGACCATGGGCAGCTTTTTCGCCACCATCTGGGCGGCGATCTGCTCCATGATCTTGGCACCTGAGGCCTGATGGGGCAGCGCCGTGATGACGATGTCGCCATCCTCCTCGCTCCAGACCGCCCGCTGCTTGATGGAGCCCTTGCCGGTCTCGTAGATTTTGCGAATGTCATCGCGCGGCGTGATGATCTCGGCGTTAGTTGGGTAGTCCGGCCCCTGAATGTGCGCCATCAAGGCATCGAGCCCTGCATGGGGGTTGTCCAGCAGCTCGGCGCAGGCATAAGCCACTTCCCGCGCGTTGTGGGGCGGGATATCGGTCGCCATCCCTACCGCGATACCGGTCACCCCGTTGAGCAGGATGTGGGGCAGGCGGGCGGGCAGCACCACGGGTTCCTTCATGGTGCCGTCGAAGTTCGGCGTCCACTCCACCGTGCCCTGGCCGAGCTCGGAGAGCAGCAGCTCGGAGAAGCGGGACAGCCGCGCCTCGGTATAACGCATGGCGGCGAAGGATTTGGGATCGTCCGGCGCCCCCCAGTTGCCCTGACCGTCCACCAGCGGGTAGCGGTAGGAGAAGGGCTGGGCCATCAGCACCATGGCTTTGTAACAGGCGCTGTCGCCGTGGGGGTGGTATTTACCCAGCACGTCACCCACGGTACGGGCGGACTTCTTGTGCTTGGACAGCGCCGACAACCCCAGCTCGCTCATGGCGTAGATGATGCGCCGCTGCACGGGCTTGAGGCCGTCGCCGATGTGCGGCAGGGCCCGGTCCATGATGACGTACATGGAGTAGTTCAAGTAAGCCTGCTCGGTGAAGGCGCGCATGGGCTGGCGCTCTACCCCGTCCAGACTGAGCTCTAGATCGCTCATAGATTTGTTCTCTTTCGGTTATAGAGTCGGTTGGCGCTCTACTTCATCCACAGACTGAGCTCGATAGCATCACTCATGTGATTATCTCTTTCGGTTCGGGAGCCGCCCCTGGGCGACTCCGGCTGATACTTGCTGACCCGCGCGGGCCAGTCGATGGCTTAGATGATGGCCAGGTTGCCCTTCTCTTCCAACCATTCACGGCGATCCGGGGCGCGCTTCTTGGCCAGCAGCATGTCCATCAGCTGCAGGGTATCTTCCCCCTGCTCGTCCATGGTGAGCTGCACCAGGCGGCGGGTGTTGGGGTCCATGGTGGTTTCCCGCAGCTGTTTCGGGTTCATCTCGCCCAGCCCCTTGAATCGGGTCACCATCACCTTGCCCTTCTTCTTCTCCGCCTCGACCCGCTGCAGCACGCCGTTCTTCTCGTCCTCGTCGAGGGCATAGAAGACCTCCTTGCCGATGTCGATCCGGTACAGCGGCGGCATGGCGACGTAGACGTGGCCCTTGTTGACCAGGGTGCGGAAGTGCTTCACGAAGAGCGCGCAGAGCAGGGTGGCGATGTGCAGACCGTCCGAGTCCGCATCCGCGAGTATGCACACCTTGCCGTAGCGCAGGCCGCTGAGATCCTCGGAGTCGGGATCCAGGCCGATGGCCACCGAGATGTCGTGCACTTCCTGGGACGCGAGCACCTGACCGGCCTCCACTTCCCAGGTGTTCAGGATCTTGCCGCGCAGGGGCATGATGGCCTGGAATTCACGGTCCCGCGCCTGCTTGGCACTGCCGCCCGCGGAGTCACCCTCCACCAGGAACAATTCCCCCTGCATTGGGTCGGCGCAGTTGCAGTCGGTGAGCTTGCCGGGCAGGGCCGGACCTTGGGTTATCTTCTTGCGCACCACCGTCTTGGCGGCGCGCATCCGGCGCTGGGCGCTGCTGATACAGAGTTCGGCTAACTGCTCCGCCAGCTCGGTGTTGCTGTTCAGGTAGAGGCTGAAGGCATCCTTCACCACCCCGGAGACGAAGGCCGAGCTCTGGCGCGACGACAGTCGCTCCTTGGTCTGACCGGCGAACTGGGGATCCTGCATCTTGACCGAGAGGATGTAGGCGCAGCGATCCCAGATGTCTTCCGGGGTCAGCTTGACCCCGCGCGGCAACAGGTTGCGGAACTCGCAGAACTCGCGCATGGCGTCCAGCAGACCCTGGCGCAGGCCGTTGACATGGGTGCCGCCCAGCGCAGTGGGGATCAGGTTCACATAGGATTCGGCAAGGCACTCGCCCCCCTCCGGCAGCCAGCACAGGGCCCAGTCCACGGCTGACTGTTCGGTGCTGAAGGCGCCGACGAAGGGCTGCTCCGGCAAGCAGGTGAACTGCTTGACCGCATCGATGAGGTAATCCTTGAGGCCATCCTCGTAGCACCACTCAAGCTTGATGCCGGTGTTCTTGTCGAGGAACTTGATGGTGAGGCCGGGGCAGAGCACGGCTTTCGCTTTCAGCAGGTGCTCGAGCTTGGAGACCGAGAACTTGGGCGAGTCGAAGTAGCTCGCCTGTGGCCAGAAGCGCACCCGGGTGCCGGTATTGCGGCGCCCGCAGGTGCCGGTGATGGTCAGCTCCTGTACCTTGTCGCCACGCTCGAAGGCGATGTCATAGACCTGACCGTCCCGGCGCACCGTCACCTCGACCCGATCGGAGAGGGCGTTCACCACCGAGATGCCCACCCCGTGCAGGCCGCCGGAGAACTGGTAGTTCTTGTTGGAGAACTTGCCCCCCGCGTGCAGCTTGCAGAGGATCAGCTCCACGCCCGAGACCCCTTCCTCCGGGTGGATGTCGACCGGCATGCCGCGGCCGTCATCGATCACCTCGAGGGACTGATCCTCGTGCAGGATCACCTCCAGGGTACGGGCATGGCCCGCCAGCGCCTCGTCGACGCTGTTGTCGATGACCTCCTGGCCGAGGTGATTGGGCCTGGTGGTGTCGGTGTACATGCCGGGGCGACGACGCACCGGTTCGAGGCCATTGAGGACCTCAATGGCATCCGCATTGTATTGAGTGGACATGGGGGGCCTTGCGAATTGACGTTTGGAGGGAATCTTAACTGCTCGGCGGAGGCAGAACAAACTCCCAGCACAGAAAGCTTGATCTGGACAGGTACCCTGCCATTTTTCGGGAAAGGGCCGGGCCGGGGCCGGCGTTGCTTTAACGATCGGCGGGATGATTGACCCCGTCCAGTACCGGCACCTCGCCGAGCGCGAACGGATTGACCCCCTCCAGGCAGGCGAGGTTGTAACCATACTCGGCCGGATTGGAGCGGCGCTGATGGTGGGTGTAGATGCCGCAGACGCCGCAGAAGTAGTGCCTGGCGGTATGGGTGTTGAACTGGTAACAGCGAAGCTCGGCCTCTCCCTGCAGGATGCGGATGCCCGAGAGCGGCACCGAGGCGACGATGGCCCCCCGCCGCCGACAGAGCGAGCAGTCACAGCGGCGGGGATCCACCACCCCATGTGGCAGGCTGAGCTCCAGCACCACGGCGCCGCAATGACAGCTGGCCCTGTGTTTCTCCTGGATGAGGGTGTTGCCGATGCGCTTGATCATATGGCCTCCTTGCCACCGGGCTCAGCGTCCCGGGTGTGTCAGTCAAACAGGGTGTGGCGCCGCCCCTGCCGCACATGGTCGTGCAGGCTGCGCAGCTGGGACTCGACCACCCGGTGGCGGGAGAGCTCGGGCAGGGCATCGATGGGGAAATAAGCCGCACTTTGGGTCTCGTCAGTCTCGGTAAGCAACGATCCGCCCGTCACCTCGCACAGGAAGAAGGCCTTGTGGGCATGGGGCAGTTGCGGGGGATGAGGGTGCTTGAGCTTGTCGAACAGGGCCAGCAGCTGCACGGCCCGGCACTCCAGACCTGTCTCCTCCACCACCTCGCGTACCACGGCGCCCGCCGGCGAGTCGCCGATGTCGCACCAGCCCCCCGGCAGGGTCCAGAGCCCGTCGCTGCGCTCCTGCACCAGCAGGAGATGACCGTCATCGTTTTGAATAAAGGCTCGCACATCCAGCTTAGGGGTGGGATAGCCACTATCCAGGGCAATCCACTGGGCGATGGCGTCCGGTTTCAAATCACTCTGACTGGCAATGAGGGTGACCGTTGCCGCTCTCAGCGCCTCGAAGCGGGCGATATCGAAGGGATCGTTGGAGTAGGTGAGTCCGGCCTGGGCCGTGGCCAGCACCTGTTCCAGAAAGGTGGCCAGCGGCGGTTGCACGGCTAGAGCCCGAGGAAGTGAATGATCTGGGCCGGATAGCGCTCGAAGCCGACGAAGGCGTGGTTGCCACCGCACTCCAGCGACAGGCGGGCAAACTCGTATTCCTTCAATGCCTTGCGATAGTCGAGCACCTCATCTTCCTGCTGTTGCAGGATCCAGAGCCGTTCGGGGGCGGTTACCGGCACCGCCAGCGCCCGCAGCTCGTCCATGTGGGTTGGCAGCAACTCATAGCGTTCGTCGGTGTAGGGATTGACCTGGGGGCCGAGGTAGTCGCAGAGCAGTTCATGGGGGCGCACCGCCGGGTTGATCAGGGCCGCGCGGCAGCCATACAACTCACTGACTCTCGTTGCCATGAAGCCACCGAGGGAGCTGCCCACGGCACCGAGCCTGAGCCGGCCATCATGGCGAGCCCTGGCCTCGGCAATGACACGCTCTATGGCTTCCCAGGCCGCCGCCGGCGTATTGGGCTGGGCCGGAATGAGCACTTCGATGTCGGGCCTGTGTTCGGCGACCCAGGCAGCCATCTGCTGCGCCTTGGCGGAGCCCGGCGAGGAATTGAAACCATGCAGATAAAGGAGAACCGGGGTCATGGTGGCGGACTCCTCAATACCCGGTGGCATCGGGGTCGGGCACGAACTGTCCCACCGGCAGACGCCACACCTGGCTGGCAATGCGACCATCCGGATGCAGGGTGAGATAACGCCAGCCCGGGCCGGACTCGTCCAGGGCGAAGCCGTCGGAGAGCGGCTTGAACTGGATGCAGGTGGAGGGGCTGGCGATCAGCCTCACCCCCTGGTGCACCTCGTCAAACTCCTGATGCACATGGCCGAACAAAATGGTTTTCTGCTGAGGGTGGCGGGCCAGCACGGCGAAGAGATCGTCGGCATTCTTGAGATTGTGCTGATCCAGCCAGGCACAGCCCACCGGCACCGCCTGATGGTGCAGAGCGATGAGGGCGTGACGTTCGGGATGCTGGCGCAGCGCCTGATCCAGGGCCGCCAGCTGGTGATCGCCGAGCACACCATGGGGTTTGCCGCGCACCTGGGTATCGAGCAGGATCACCTGCCAGTGGTCCCCCACCAGTTGCTTGGCTTCACTGATCCCGGCGGCGTGGAGGTACTCTGTCATCAGGGGGCCGTCGTCGTGGTTGCCGGGCAACCAGTAGATGGGGCGCGCCAGCGGCGCCATCATGGAAGCAAACCGCTGATAAGACTCCGGGCTGTGATCCTGGGAGAGATCCCCGGTGGCGAGGATCAGATCGAACGGATGCGCGTTGGCCTGCACCTGCTCCAGCACTGCAGCCAGGCTCTCTGCGGTTCGCACGGCCAGCAGTCGTCCCTCGGCACTGGCGAAGAGATGGGTATCGGTAATCTGTAACAGGCGCACACTGCCGTCCGGCGCCTGAGGTAGCTCTGTTTCCAAAATCACGCTTCTTTTTTATTGGGTTCGACTAGAGGATGTTGATCGGGCTGGTGCCATGTTTGAGACAAAATCTTAGCCAATCGGCCAGGAATAGATTTACCTGCTCTTTTTCATCCCTGTGATGCATTTTTTTATTGGGATAATCATAACGTGGTTGCAACATTGAAATCTGTTGCGCCGCACACACTTCCGCCATCCGCACGTCGTGGTACAAACGAATCTCAATGCGAGCCTGCAAGTAGCTCGGCAACTCGGGATTGTGCTGGGCCAGGATCACCTGGCTGGTGAAGCGGCTCTCCTCGCTGACGGTGAGCTGGAACTGCAGGCCGTTGCCTACCTGATAACGGCGTTCGGCCCCCACGGAACCACCGGGAGGCAACAGCTTCATCAGGGCCATGTAATTGACCTCGCAGGTACGCTGCAAGGACATCAAATCAGGCACATAGCGCTTCATCGGGCTCTGGACTAATGGCATATCGCAGCTCCATCAGTCACAACCCGCAGGCAATATTGAACGAACAACACCTTAGCGCCCCGCCAGCCAGCGGGCCTGCAGCTCGCCATGATTGAGGGCCAGCCATTGCAGGGCGATGACGGAGGCAGCATTGTCGATGCGGCCCTCTTTGAGCCAGGCGTAAGCCTGCTCGCGGCTCACCACATGGACCCGGATGTCTTCACCCTCTTCCGCCAGACCGTGGATCCCCGCCGCCTGGCTGGCATCCACCTCCCCCACATAGACCTCGATCCGCTCTGTGCTACCACCCGGGCTCACCAGGTAGCTGATGGCATGCTCGCAGCGACCCACCTCGATGCCCGCCTCTTCCACCGCCTCGCGGCGCACCACGGCCTCGGCGGTCTCCCCTTCATCTATGATGCCGGCCACCAGCTCCAGCAACCAGGGAGTCGGGCTGGTCTCGATGGCACCGATGCGGAACTGCTCCACCAGCACTATCTGGTCGCGCACGGGGTCGTAGGGCAGCAGCGCGGCGGCGTGGCCTCGCTCAAACAGCTCGCGGACGATGGGCTCATTCCAGCCGCCGGCAAATAACCTGTGTTGCAGTCGATAGACGTTCACTTTGAAAAAGCCGTTGTATCCCGATGATTTATCGATGATTTTCACATCATCACCGGAATAGTGACTGGTTTGAGGCAAGGCTTGCTGTGACATACGAGACTCCTACCAGCTTGACTTGGCTTGGTTTGACCATAATATTCGGGGGCATGAATGAACATTCATTCACTCGCTCTCGCCGACGATGAGGGATGGATTTTAGCAGCCACAGGACATTTGGCTAGGCGCGTTGCCGAGAAAACTCGCCCTGACTCTTGACGTTTCTGTCGCTGGAAAAGAGACAGTTCGCAATGAAATCTGCTTATAGTAGAGTGGTTAAGCTGAAATCAAGCTTGGTCGATGACAATCCCCCCTCATCCAGCGGACAGCTTTGGGTTGATATATAAGGTTAAAACTATCATATGAAAAGAACACTCTTGTCAGTCATGGTGATGCTGGGTGTGAGCAGTGCCGCTCATGCCGAAAACCTGCTCGAAATCTACCAACAAGCCCAAGTCAAGGATACCCAACTGCTGGAATCCAAGGCCAAGCGAGACCAGGCTTTCGAGAAGATCAACGAATCCCGCGCAGCCCTGTTGCCACAGATCAATCTGGGTGCCGGCCTGAACTATCTGCAGAACAAGGACGATACCCAGACCAACAGCGGCGCCACCGGCTCAGTGACACTGGATCAGTCCATCTACCGTCGCAGCAACTGGGTCAACCTGGACCTGACCGAGAAGAGTGCCACCCAGTCCGACGTGAGCTACAACCTCGAGTACCAGAATCTGATGCTGCGTACCGCCCAGGCCTACTTCAATGTGCTCAAGGCGATGGACACCCTGGAATTTGTTCGCGCCAACAAGGTCGCGGTTGAGCGTCAACTGGAACAGACTCAGCAGCGCTTCGAAGTGGGCCTGACCGCCATCACCGACGTGCATGAGGCCGAGGCCGAGCGCGATCAGGCGCTGGCAGACGAGATCAATGCCGAGAACACCCTGGACAACAGCTATGAGAGCCTGCGCGAGCTGACCGGCATCGATCATCGCCAACTGGACGTGCTCAACACCGAGCGTTTCGCCCCGCAGAAGACGCCGTTCAACTCTGACAAGTGGTTGGAGCTGGCACTGGACAAGAACCTTGAGCTGCACAACGCCCGCATCGGCAAGGACATCGCCAAGGAGCAGATCGACCTGGCCAAGACGGGTCACGAGCCGACCCTGGATCTGGGCGCCGGCCTCTCCGCCGGTTACAACGACTACAAGGACGAGATCCGCAACCCCGAGAGCAACAGCAATCAGGGCAATATCGGCCTGAACTTCAACCTGCCGCTCTACACCGGGGGTGCTACCACCTCCCAGGTCAAGCAGGCCCAGTTCAACTACGTGGCCGCCAGCGAGCAGCTGGAGCGCAGCTTCCGTTCGGTGCAGAGCACGGTGCGTTCTTCTTATAACAACGTGAACGCCAGCATCGGCTCGGTGCGTGCCTACGGCCAGTCCGTCATCTCCGCCGACAGCGCCCTCAAGGCAACCGAAGCCGGTTATGAAGTGGGTACCCGCACCATAGTCGACGTGCTGGACGCTACCCGCAAGCTGTACCAGGCCAAGCAGAAGCTCTCCGAGGCCCGCTACAACTACATCCTCAGCATCCTCTCCCTCAAGCAGGCCGCCGGCATACTGGAGCAGAAGGATCTGGAAGACGTGAACCAGGGCCTGATGCCCGCCGCCCAGGTCACCAAGAAGTCCTGAGCCGGATTCACGGCATGAAAAAAGGCGACCCCCGGGTCGCCTTTTTGCTGCCTGATTACCGGCTCCCGAGGGCGCCGACAATGGTCACGTTAGTTCGCCTCAGCCGCGCTCGCGAATGGTCTTGATGATGTCGCTGGTGGAGCAGCCGTCCTCGAAGTTCAGCACCCGCACCTCGCCGCCGTTGGCGGTCACTTCGGCATAGCCGGCGATCTCTTCGGGCTTGTAGTCGCCCCCCTTGACCAAGAGGTCTGGCAGGATTTCGGCGATCAGTCGCTGGGGCGTGTCCTCAGCGAAGGGCACCACCCAGTCCACGGCACCCAGCGCCGCCAGCACAGTCATACGGCGTTCGGTAGGGTTGACCGGACGGCCCGGCCCCTTGAGACGACGCACGGACTCATCGGTGTTGACCGCAACGATCAGGCGATCCCCCAGCTTGCCCGCATTGGCCAGGTAGGAGACGTGGCCCGCATGCAGGATGTCGAAGCAGCCGTTGGTCATCACCACCTTCTCGCCGCGCAGGCGGGCGGCCTGCACGGCCACCTTGAGCTGGGCCTCGGACATGACGCCAAAGCCGGTCTCCTGCTCGGTGTAGAGGGCGTTGGCCAGCTCCACCGGGCTCACTGTGGAGGTACCCAGCTTGCCAACGACGATGCCGGCGGCGGTATTGGCCAAGGCGCAGGCCTCGTCCAGGCTCATGCCGGCGGCCAGGGAGGTCGCCAGGGTGGAGATGACGGTATCACCGGCACCGGTGACGTCATAGACTTCGTGAGCCTGGGCCGGCAGGTGCAGCTCGGGCTGCCCTTCGCGGATCAGGGTCATGCCATTCTCGGAACGGGTCACCAGCAGGGCGTCCAGCTCGAAGCGCTTGACCAGCTCCAGCCCCTTGGCGACCAGCTCCTCTTCGCTCTTCACCTTGCCCACCACGGCCTCGAATTCGGACATGTTGGGGGTCAGCAGGGTGGCGCCGCGATACTTCTCGAAATCCGTCCCCTTGGGATCCACCAGCACCGGGATACCAGCGGCGCGGGCGCGGGCAATCATGCCAGGCACGTCGTTCAAGGCGCCCTTGCCGTAGTCGGAGAGGATCATCACGTCGGCCCCTGGCAGCGCCTGCTCCACCTTGCCCATCAGCAGGCTAGCATCCACGTCGTGGAAGGCCTCTTCGAAATCGAGGCGCAGCAGTTGCTGGTTGCGGGACAGCACCCGCAGCTTGGTGATGGTCGGGTAGTCGGTCAGACGAACGAAATCACAGGCGACCTTGACCCCTGCCATCTGGCCAGCCAGAGCATCGGCGGCCTCATCCTGGCCGGTCAGCCCGAGCAACACGGCCTGGGCACCCAGGGCGGCGGAGTTCAGGGCCACGTTGGCGGCGCCACCCGGGCGCTCCTCGATGTGCTCGACCTTGACCACGGGCACCGGCGCCTCGGGGGAGATCCGGCCGGTGGGGCCATGCCAATAGCGATCCAACATGACATCGCCAACGACCAGAACGCGGGCTTTCTCAAACTCGGGCAGGGTGATTTTCATCTGTATCGGCTCTCAAAACCTGAAAATTTCAGCGGGCGATTTTATCACACTCTTTTCCGGGACGTGAAAAAAGCACTGCCATGCCCGCCATGGTGCTCCCCGCCTGACCCCTCTGACCAGGTGATGGCGATTCGCACCCGCCCCCGTTTTTCGGATAGAATCCCCAGATTGCGAGTGACAGCCTATCCACGGGCACCGATAGCCCCGTGTCGGCTGGGCTCCCTTCCTTGCCTTTGTGAACAAGAGACTCTTCATGGCCCAAGAACATGCTCCCCGCCTCGAACCCCGTCTGTTCCATCCCCGTTACTG
Organism: Aeromonas sp. QDB31; assembly: GCF_027707605.1. Lineage (NCBI taxonomy): Bacteria > Pseudomonadati > Pseudomonadota > Gammaproteobacteria > Aeromonadales > Aeromonadaceae > Aeromonas > Aeromonas sp. QDB31. The sequence goes on from NZ_JAPCIX010000005.1 coordinate 193,755, forward strand.
GGGCAGCTGGTTCGGTCTGTGCCTGCTGTGGCTGCTGGTGCTGCTGCCCTGGCGCAGCCAGATGTGGCTGGGTCGTCAGCTCGGCACCCTGGCCCGCAAGGTACTGAAATCCCGCGTCAAGATTGCCCGTCGCAACCTGGAGCTGGCGATGCCCGAGCTCAGCCGGGATCAGCGGGAAACCCTGCTCAAACAGAACTTCGAGAGCGTGGGCTGCGCCATCTTCGAGGTGGGCATGGCCTGGTTCTGGCCGGATTGGCGGATGCGCCGCCTGATGAAGGTGGAGGGGGAAGAGCATGTCATCGACGCCATCGAAAAGGGTCAGGGCATGCTGCTGCTCTCCTGCCACTTCCTCACTCTTGAGCTCAACGCCCGCTGCTTCGGTTTGGTACGCCCCGGGGTCGGCGTCTATCGCCCCAACACCAATCCGGTGCTGGAGTATGCCCAGTACCACGGTCGCTGCGCCTCCAACAAGTACCTGGTGGATCGCATGGACGTGAAGGGGATGATCAAGGCGCTGCGCAACGGCGACGCCCTCTGGTACGCGCCGGATCACGACTACGGCAGCCACGCCAGCGTCTTCGTGCCCTACTTCGCGGTGGAGCAGGCGGCCACCATCACCGGTACCGCCACCCTGGCCCGGGTCAAGAACACCGTCACCCTGCCCTGCTACAACATCCGCACCCAGGACGGCTACACCCTGCACATAGGGGCGCCGCTGGAAGACTACCCGAGCGGCGACGACCTGGCCGATGCCGCCCGCGCCAACCGAGAGATTGAAGCCGCCGTGCGCAAGGCCCCCGAGCAGTACATGTGGCTGCATCGCCGCTTCAAGACCCGCCCCAACCCTGAAGACGCAGGTTACTACTGAGAGGCATGCATTGCTCCCTCAAGACCCGCTCCGACCCAGAGGATCCCGGTGACTACTGAGATAACCCCCTTCGGTCAGGAATGAAAAAGCCCTCGCAGTGCGAGGGCTTTTGTTATCTGCTTTTCACCACCGAATTACTGGCGGACCAAGCGGTAGATGGCGTAACCGGGATGCTTGGCGTCATCCATCGGCAGGGTGGACTGGTACGCCAGATCCGCACCGGCCAGAGCCTTGGCCTCCTCACCCGGGGAAGAGTAGAGACGCACGTCAACGCCTGCGGGCAGCGCCTTCATGTGCCAGTTGTTGTTGGCCGCCGGGCTGAAGCCAGCCGGGTTCTCCGCAGACTGGGCCTTCAGGTACTGGGCGATGATCTCTCGTGTTTCGGAGGGATCTTCGTGCACTATGTTGCTGCCGTCGATGCCCGGGAAATGACCGCCGCCGCTGGCGCGATAGTTGTTGGTCACCACGTAGAACTTCTGGGCCGGATCCATGGGCTGGCCATTGAAGGTGAGCCCGCTGATGCGCTGACCGTCACTGACCTTGAGCCCTTCTTTGCTGTAACGGGCCGGCTGGGTGATGTCCACCTCGTAGCTCACCCCGTCGATCACATCGAAGTTGTAGGTGGGGAAGCTTTCGTTCACCAGCCACTGCACCTCTGTCTTGCTGGCGTCGATCCGGTTGAACTGGCCGGCGCTCATCTCCAGCCACTCCTTGACCGTGGCCCCGTTCACCTCGACCACCTGCAGGGTGTTCGGGTAGATGTAGAGGTCGGAGACGTTGCGCAGGGAGATGTCCCCCTGAGCCACATAGGTGAAGTCATTGATGCCGTTGCGACCACCGCGGAAGGGGGCCGCCACCGACAGGATGGGGTAGGGCTCCTTGAGCAGACCGTCTTGTTGCAGTTGCTCGGCGTAGCGGCGCTGGGCATCGCTCACCAGTTGCACCGAAGGGTCGTCCTGCACCAGGGCGAAGAAGCTGTGGATGGGAGAGGTGATCTTGCCAAGCGGCTCGTCCAGCCACTGGTTGGTGGCGTCGTGATCCGCCTGCACCAGATCCACCACCCGCTGATCCACGGCACTGCCCTCACTGGAGTCGATCTTGCGCAGGCTGGCCTGGCTCTGCTTCACCTGCCACTTGCCGTCCACCTGCTCCAGCTTGAGATCGATGATGCCGAGGTGGTTGCCCCAGTAGCCGGGCATCACAGTCGGGATACCGCTCAGGGTACCGGCCTGATTGTCCACCTCTGGCAAGTCAGGGAAATCACCCGGGAAGTTCTTGTGAGCGTGACCCAGCATCAGGGCATCTATCCCCTTTACCTTGGCCAGATGCCAGGCGGAGTTCTCCATCATGGCCTCATAGCTGTTGGCGTTGATGCCGGTGTGGGCAACCACTACCACCAGATCGGCCCCCTTGGCACGCAGCTCGGGCACATAGTGGTTGGCGGTCTCGACCATGTCGGCCACCACCACCTTGCCTTCCAGATGACGTTTGTCCCACTGCAACACCTGTGTCGGCGTCAGACCCAGGATGCCCACCTTGACGGTCTGCAGCTGGCCCTTGTCATCGGTGACCTGGCGCTCCAGCAGCAGGTAGGGGGTGAACTTGTTGCCACTCCAGTCAATCTGTCCCTTGGCGTCGCGCTTGAAGGCGCCAGCCTCGAACACGTTGGCGTTCACATAGGGGAATTCGGCCCCCGACAGCACTTTGCCGAGGTAATCCAGCCCGTAGTTGAACTCGTGGTTGCCGAGGTTGCCCGCGTCATAGTCGAGCTCGTTCATGACCTTGAACACCGGGTGGGCCTGCTTCTCGAGGTAGCCGGCACCGGACTGCTCGAAGATGTAGTCCGCCAGCGGCGTACCCTGGATCAGGTCACCGTTGTCGAGCAGCAGGTTGTTGGGATTTTCGGCGCGCGCGGCGCGGATCAGCAGGGCGGTACGGGAGAGGCCGAACTTGCGGTCTTCCTTATTCTGGTAGTAGTCATACCCCAGCACGTTGGAGTGGATGTCGGAGGTCTGGATCAGGCGCAGAGAGACGGTCCCCGGCTGCGCCTTGCTGTCGTTTTCATTGCTGCAGGCAGTTAGCAGCACGATGGCGGCGATGGCCCCCAGCTTCATGGAGTTATTCACTGTATTTTCCCTTTTATTATGAGTAACGCTTTACCAGCGGCGGGAATTTAACAGACGAATATGTCAGCAGATGAAGCCGGGACTCATTTTTATGAAGCACGGCACAAAAATAGCCTTATGAGGCCATCCATGCCCCGCTGGCCAGCTTGACCGCCAGCACCAGCATGATGAGACCGACAACAAGATCAATGGCTTGCTGTACCCGGCCTCGGGCAAGCCAGGGGGAAAGCGCCGCCGCCCCGACCGCCAGCCCGTAAAACCAGACCAGGGAGGCCAGCATGGCTCCGGCCGCGAAGGCGGGCCGCAGATCCTCGGCAAACTGGCTGCCGAAGGAGCCGAGCAGCATCAGGGTATCCAGATAGACGTGGGGGTTGAGCAGGGTCACCCCCAGCGTCATGGCCAGCACGCTCTTGACCCCCATCAGCTGGGGAGAGTCCGCCAGGGCTGCACCCTGCCCGCGCCAGGCACTGCCAAGGGATCGCACCCCGAACCAGCCGAGAAACAGCACGCCGCCCCAGGTCAGCAGCGCCAGCCCGATGGGGCTGGCCGCCAGCAGGTTGGCACCGCCAAACACTCCTATGCCGATCAGCACGAGATCGCACAGGCAGCAGAGGGTCGCCGCCAGCAGATGGTGGTTGCGGTGAATGCCCCGGCTCAGCACGAAGGCGTTCTGGGCGCCAATGGGGATGATCATGGCAAGGCCGAGGGTAAAGCCTTGCAGTGTGGTCGCGAACATGGACAAACCTTTGAGTGGGAGATCTGGCCGCACTATAAGGGGAGGCATGAAATCAGAGAAATTCATTCATTTTCTGATGCATTCAAAAAACTGATAACACGGGGCGAAAAACGATGCCTGGCAGACTGTCAATTGCAGGATCTGACAATTGTGGCCCCGGGGGCCCGCCCCGAGAATCGGCGGCAGGATGGGGCGGCGCAGGACAGCGGTGATGGCGACAGAGGGGATGTCAGGCGACGAGCCGGTGCCGCCGGGCCTGTATTCACTGCAACAGTCTGGGGAAGTTGGTGACCACGACCTGCTCCAGATTCGGCAGCAGGATGCCACTGCTGACCCCCTTGGCGATGGCCTGGTAGCGATTCATCGACCCCGTCTTGCGGGTGACCTGGTTGAGGTGATAGTTCACGGTGCGCTCGGTGATCCCGAGGATGCAGGCGATCTCCCCCGATGTCTTCCCGTCGCTGGCCCAGAACAGGCACTCGGTCTCCCTTTCCGTCAGGGCCTCCTGGGGATCATCCTCCCTCATGCTTTGGCGCACTATCCGGATCGCCGCCTCGAAGATGTAGTTGGACATCCAGGAGAGAATGGGCGAGGACTCGAGCAGCAGGTCGCTGGACGCCCGCTCCCGGGTGATGAACGACAGTATGCCGTTCTCCCCCGCCGCCCCGTGCAGCGGAAACGAAATGCCGTTGCGCAGCCCGAACTCCGCCGCCAGCCCCATCACATCCATGCTCCCCTCTTGCAGGAAGCGCGCCTTCTCGTCCAGCCGGTTCCAGTAGATGGGAAGGGTCTGTGTGCGGGCGAGCTGGATGATGGGATCGCAGGCCAGCATGTTGTTCACCGTGTAGGCCTGCACCCAGGAGTCCGGGCACTGGTTGAACAACACCACCTTGGGCCTTTGCATCGACATGGGCAGGATGAGCGCAAAGCGATAGTAGTCGTAGCCCATTCCCAGGGTGAAGCGGCCGATCAGCTCGGCCAGCCGGTTTCCATCCGTTACCAGCGTGAAATGTTCCAGATACTCAAGCAGTTGGTCGCGTGTCATAGGCTAGCCTCCCCTGGCCAAGGCCTTGGATTATAGCGCCTAACCATGAAATGGAGAGACATGAATGCTTGTTTTCAAAGGAAAATTGAGAGAACACCCCAGATGGGAGGTCGAAAACGAGCTTTATCGCTTTCGCAAGCGAGTCTTCTCCGATCGGCTCGGCTGGGACGTGGAGTCCCACCGGGGTCTGGAGCGGGACAGCTTCGACAAACCCGATACCCACTGGGTGCTGATTGACGATGAGCAGGGTCTGTGCGGCTGCATCAGGCTGCTCAGCTGTGCCCAGGATTACATGCTGCCCAGCATCTTTCCCGGTGCCCTCGCCGGCGAACGGGCCCCTTGCGGCGCCGATGTCTGGGAGCTGACCCGCCTCGCCATCGATGCCGGCCGTGCGCCCATGCTCGACAACGGCATCAGCGAACTGACCTGCGTCATCTTTCGGGAGGTCCATGCCTTCGCCAGGGAGCAAGGGATCCGGGAGCTGGTCGCCGTGGTCAGCCTGCCGGTGGAGCGCATCTTCCGCCGCCTCGGCCTGCCCATCGAGCGGCTCGGTCACCGTCAGGCGGTGGATCTGGGGGCGGTACGCGGGGTCGGGATCCGCTTCCATCTGGACGAGCGCTTCGAACGCGCCGTCAACCGCCCACTGCGGGGGGAGTACGTACCGGCAGGAGAGCTGCTCGGCATGAGCTGACCCCATAAAAAAGTCCCGGGCTGACACCCGGGACCAAAACTCTCGCTATGGCCCGCTTCCACCCCATGCAAAAACGGACCAAATGAGTATCTTATGAATCTCATTCTGTCGCTACTGTCACATCTCACAGTGACAGGCCCGGGATACCCTGCACGGGGCACCCGCCAGTGTCGGCCAGGTTGTCCTGCCGCCATCACTCCAGTAGCATCCTTGTTCAATCCCCTTCTCTGATAAGGAATGCTGATGAAGACGCTGGACTACAAGCTGCTGCTGGCGCTGGATGCCGTGATGCAGGAGCAGAACTTCGAGCGCGCCGCCCAGCGTCTGCACATCACCCAGTCCGCCATCTCCCAGCGCATCAAGCAGCTGGAACAGCAGTTTGCAGAGCCGCTGATCATCCGCAGCCAGCCCTTGCAGGCCACGGCCCTCGGACAGAAGTTGCTGGCCCACTACCGCCAGGTACGCCAGCTGGAGCTGGAGCTGGCGGGGGAACTCTCCCCCAGCGAACCCCAGGCGCCGATCCGGATCAGCATAGCCGTCAACGCCGACAGCCTGGCCACCTGGTTTCTGCCCGCCCTGGCGCCGCTGCTGGAGCAGCACCCCATAGAGCTGAACCTGCTGGTGGATGACGAGAGCCGCACCCTAGACCGGGTGCGTGAGGGCCAGGCATTCGGCGCCGTCAGCCTGCAACCCCAGCCGCTGGCAGGCTGCTGCGTCGACGAGCTCGGCGAGATGCGCTACCTGCTGACCGCCAGCCCCGCCTTCGTCGCCCGCCACTTTCCCCGCGGGCTCACCCCGGCGGCGCTGGCCAAGGCACCGGCAGTGGCGTTTGATCAGCGCGACGACATGCACGTCAGCTTCATGGCCCGTCACTTCGCCCTGGCCCCCGGCGGTTACCCCTGCCACACGGTGCGCTCGTCGGAAGCCTTCGTCGCCATGGCCGAGCAGGGGCTCGCCTGCTGTCTCATCCCCGAGTTGCAGATCCGCCAGCAGCTGGCACAGGGGCTGCTGCTCGATCTCAGCCCGGACAATCACCTCATCGAGCGCCTCTACTGGCACCGCTGGGTGCTGGAGCGGGGGCTGCACAAGCAGATCTCCCAACGCCTGATCGAGCAGGGTCGCCGGGCACTGCAACCCCGCTGAGCAGGCCATTCACCTTGGCTTTGGAGGGGTAAAAACGTATAGTGCTGGGCGATTCTTCATCAGGTCTCCACTCAGGTTCCTCACTTATGTTCCAAGACAATCCGCTGCTGGCCCAGCTCAAGCAACAAATCCGCGAAAACATCCCCAAGAAAGAGGGTGTGATTCGCGCCTCCGATCGGGGCTTCGGCTTCCTGGAGGTCGATGAGAAGACCAGCTATTTCGTGCCGCCTCCCTACATGAAGAAGGTGATGCACGGTGACCGGGTGAGCGCCCTGATCCGTACCGAGAAAGAGAAGGAAGTGGCCGAGCCGGATGCTCTGCTGGAGCAGGCCGTGGTCCGCTTCGTCGGCCGCGTCAAGATGTTCCGCGACCGCCTCAACGTGGTGCCTGATCACCCCCTCATCAAGGACGCCATCAAGGCCCGCGCCAAGAAGGGTCTGGACGAAAAGTCCTTCAAGGAAGGGGACTGGGTGGTGGCGACCCTCAAGCGCCACGCCCTGGTGGATGGCAATTTCTCCGCCGAGATCACCCAGCTCATCGCCGACAAGGATGATCACAACGTGCCCTGGTGGGTGGTGCTGGCACGGCACAGCTTGGCTCAAATAGAACCGGCTGACCTGCCGGAGTGGAAGGTGATCGAAGAGGAAGAGCTGCCCCGTCGCGATCTGACCCAGGTGCCCTTCTTCACCGTCGACGGCGCCAAGACCAAGGACATGGATGATGCCCTGGCCATCACCAAGCTGGACAACGGCTGGGAGCTGCTGGTCGCCATCGCCGACCCGACCGCCTATGTGGCCGAAGGCAGCGAGCTGGACCAGGAAGCCGCCAAGCGCGCCTTCACCGTCTACATGCCGGGCCGCAACGTGCCCATGATCCCCCGCACCCTCTCCGACGAGCTCTGCTCCCTGAAAGAGGGGGAGGAGCGCAACACCCTGTGCGCCCGCCTGCTGATCGCCGAGGACGGCCTGCTGCTGGAAGAGACCGAATTCTTCGCCGCCCGCATCGTCTCCCACGCTCGTCTGAACTATGACGAGGTCTCCGACTGGGCAGAGCACGGCAAGGCGCTGGACATAGACGCAGGCGTCATGGCCCAGCTGCCCCTGATGAAGGCCATGACAGAAGCGCGTATCAAGTGGCGTACCGAGCACGCCCTGGTGTTCCCGGACCGCCCCGACTACGACTTCGAGCTGGGTGAGAACGGCGCCGTGCTGGCCATCCACGTGGAGCCCCGTCGCATCGCCAACCGGATGATCGAAGAGTCGATGATCGCCGCCAACATCTGCGCCGGTCGCGTATTGGGCAAGAGCGTCGGCTACGGCATCTTCAACGTCCACACCGGTTTTGACGAGGAGTCGCTCGACGGCGCCATCGACCTGCTCAAGAGCGCCGAGGCGCCGTTCGAGAAGGAAGATATCGCCAGCCTGTCCGGCTTCTGTGCCCTGCGCCGCTGGATCGACAGCCTGGACACCCGCTGGCTGGACGGCAAGATCCGCCGCTTCCAGAGCTATGCCCTGATGTCCGCCGAGCCGGGTGCCCACTACGGCCTGGGGCTGGATGCCTACGCGACCTGGACCTCGCCTATCCGCAAATACGGCGACATGGTCAACCATCGTCTGCTCAAGGCCGTCATCGCCGGCAAGACCCCGGGTGAGCGTCCTAGCACCGAGCTGACCGAGCACCTGACTGAGTGTCGCCGCCTGCACCGCAGGGTGGAGCGTGACATCGGCGACTGGCTCTATGTCCGTTACCTCCAGGCTGCCGCTGGCACCGATCAGGTGTTCAACGCCGAGATCATCGACGTGATGCGGGCTGGCCTCAAGCTGCGCCTTCAGGAGAACGGCGCCGTGGTCTTCATGCCCGCTCGCCATATCCTGGACAACAAGGACAGGCTGGAGTGCAACTGGGACAACGGTCGTGTCTACTTGGACAAGACCGAAGTGGTCTATGAGCTTGGTCAGATCATCGAGGTGAAGCTGAGCGAGGCGGTGGAAGAGACCCGCTCCCTCATCGCCAAACCGGCGGTGGCTCTGGTGCCTGGCCCTGCACCGGTCGCCCCGGCCGTGGAAGAGGCATCGACCGAGGCTGACCCCAAGAGCGAATAAGCCTGCCCGCCAGCCGCTGACCACCAAAAAGCCCGCATCTTGCGGGCTTTTTTTCACACACCTGCTCCTTGTAGTTAGCTTCCCCTGGCAGGGCACCCTGACACGCTGCTGGTTACGACCGTCGTCGGCTTGCCATTCCAGCTCGATGGCGCTCCACGCCCGCATGAGAGGCTGATGCGCCACCTCATGTGGCGAAAGCCTGAAAGTGGGTTACAAAATAGAACATTCATCGCTCATGACCATCAATATGGGCAAGATCCATCGTCAGGACCCTGGGATTTCCCTCGTCACCACATGACTCATTTGAATGCAAAATTAATATTTGTGATTGAAATCACATTGACACGGCATTTGCGCAAACACCAAATGGTGATATTCATCACAAAAATAACGGTGTTTTGACCAAGAAGATCGAAATGTAGCCGAAGCACAGCGTCCGAATGTGATCGGGATCTCTGTTGTTGAAGGGGGGGGATGGGGGTAAACGAGAGGTGCATCACAAGATGCCCCGTTTTCAGCCTAATTTGATCACAAGCTGGTAGATTGAAGTTGCTTAGACGACAGGGATGGGGGTTCGGCAAAACCAGTCATCCCGACTACCACTTTTAATCACACAGGCTTAAAACGGGGTCCCGACATGTTATCACCGGATACCAAAGTCAAGATACAGAATTTTGGACGCTTCCTGTCCAATATGGTCATGCCCAACATAGGCGCCTTCATCGCCTGGGGCTTCATTACCGCCCTCTTCATCCCCACCGGCTGGCTGCCAAACGAAACCTTGGCCAAGCTGGTCGGTCCCATGATCACCTACCTGCTGCCGCTGCTGATTGGCTACACCGGCGGCAAGCTGATCGGGGGTGAGCGGGGTGCCGTGGTCGGTGCCATCACCACCATGGGCGTCATCGTGGGGACCGACATCCCCATGTTCATGGGCGCCATGATGGTCGGCCCGCTCGGTGGCTGGGCCATCAAGCGCTTCGACAAGGCGATGGAGGGCCGGGTCAAGAGCGGCTTCGAAATGCTGGTCAACAACTTCTCCGCCGGTATCATCGGCATGTTGTGCGCCATCCTCGCCTTCTTCGTCATCGGTCCCTTCGTCAAGGTGCTCTCCGGCGCCCTGGCCGGCGGTGTCGACTTCCTGGTCGCCCACAGCCTGCTGCCGCTGACCTCCATCTTTGTCGAACCGGCCAAGATCCTCTTCCTCAACAACGCCATCAACCACGGCATCTTCTCGCCGCTGGGGATCCAGCAAGCCACCGAACAGGGTCGTTCCATCTTCTTCCTGATCGAAGCGAACCCGGGTCCGGGTCTGGGCGTGCTGCTGGCCTACATGGTGTTCGGTCGTGGCGCCGCCAAGCAGTCCGCCGCTGGTGCCTCCATCATTCACTTCTTCGGTGGCATCCACGAGATCTACTTCCCCTACGTGCTGATGAACCCGCGCCTCATCCTGGCGGTGATTGCCGGTGGCATGACCGGGGTCTTCACCCTGACCCTGTTCAACGCAGGTCTGGTCTCCCCCGCCTCCCCGGGCTCCATCTTCGCCGTGCTGCTGATGACACCGAAAGCCTCCCTCATCGGGGTGCTGCTCTCCATCATCGCTTCGGCCACCGTCTCCTTCCTGGTCGCCGCCGTGTTCGTGCGTGCCCAGCAGCCGGAAGCCGACGAGGCCGACGCCCTGGGTGAAGCCACTCGCAAGATGAAGGCCATGAAGGGCGCCAAGCCCGAGACCACAGCGGCCAAGAAGCCGGGTGCCGAGCTGACCGCAGTGCGCAACATCGTGGTCGCCTGTGATGCGGGCATGGGTTCCAGCGCCATGGGCGCCGGCATGCTGCGCAAGCGGGTGCAGGCTGCCGGTCTCGACATCAGCGTCACCAACCGTGCCATCAACAACCTGGACGATCAGGTGGATCTGGTCATCACCCACAAGGATCTCACTGACCGTGCTCGCCGTCATGCACCGCATGCGCAGCACATCTCCCTCTCCAATTTCCTCGACAACGCCCTCTATCAGGAGCTGGTGCAAAACCTCAGCCTGGCCAACGCGGCCAACGACGACGTGGCCAACCCGCAACTGCTGGTGGCGGCCAACGACGACAGCTACGAGCCGCAGGCGGCCGAGGTCTTCACCCTGAGCCTGCAGGACGTGCACCTGGGCCTCAAGGCCGACAACAAGGAGGCCGCCATCCGGGCTGCCGGCAAGCTGCTGGCGGAGCGGGGCTACGTGGCGCCGGATTACGTCAACGCCATGCTGGAGCGCGAGCAACTGGTCTCCACCTACCTCGGCGAGTCCATCGCCGTCCCCCACGGCACCATAGCCGCCAAGGAACACGTGAAGCGTACCGGCATCGTCATCTGCCAGTACCCGGCCGGGGTCGCCTTTGGCGAGGACGCCGATGAAGTGGCACGCCTGGTGATCGGCATCGCCGCCCGCAATGACGAACACATGCAGGTCATAACCCGTCTGACCAATGCACTGGATGAACCCGGTCTCATCGACCGGCTGGCCAGTACCCAGGATCCCCAGGAGTTCCTGGATCTGCTGGGCGCCGAACAGGCCGCGTAATCATCCTTCATCGTCTTTGGTTGTAGAGGTTAAAATCATGAAAACATTGCATTTTGGTGCCGGCAATATCGGTCGTGGCTTCATCGGAAAACTGCTGGCGGACGCCAGCCATCAGGTCACCTTCGCCGACGTCAACGAAACCCTGATCGACCAGCTCAACCACCGCCAGGAGTACAAGGTGCACGTGGTAGGCACGGATCAGAAGCTGGATGTGGTACGCAACGTGGCCGCGGTCAGCTCCGCCGGACACGAGGTGATCGCTCGCATCATCACCGCCGATCTGGTCACCACTGCGGTCGGGCCCAACATCCTGGACAAGATTGCCAGCACCCTGGCCAAGGGGCTGCAGGCCCGTTTCGATGCTGGCAACCTGACCCCCCTCAACGTCATCGCCTGCGAGAACATGGTGCGCGGCACCAGCCACCTCAAGCAGGAGGTACTCAAGTACCTGCCGGTCGCGTATCATGCCACCCTCGACAACTGCGTCGGCTTCGTCGACTCGGCGGTGGATCGCATCGTTCCCCCTGCCGCGGCCAACGATGATCCGCTGGAGGTGACGGTGGAGAGCTTCAGCGAGTGGATCGTCGACCAGACCCAGTTCAAGGGCGAGCTGCCCCAGGTGGCGGGCATGGAGCCCACCGACAACCTGATGGCCTTCGTCGAGCGCAAGCTGTTCACCCTCAACACCGGGCACATCGTCACCGCCTACCTCGGCAAGCTGAGGGGTTACCGCACCGTGCGCGAGGCGATCGAGGATCCGGTGATCCGCAGCAAGGTGCGCCGCGCCATGGAGGAAAGCGGAGCCGTGCTGGTGAAACGCTACGGCTTCGATCCGCGCCTACACGCCGCCTACATCGAGAAGATCCTGTCCCGCTTCGCCAACCCCTATCTGGTGGATGAAATCGACCGGGTCGGCCGTCAGCCACTGCGCAAGCTGGCGGCGGGGGACAGACTGGTGAAGCCGCTGCTCGGCACCCTGGAGTACGGCCTGCCCAGCGATCACCTGCAGGAGGGCATAGCCGCGGCGCTGCTCTATCGCAACGACGATGATCCCCAGGCGGTGGAATTGCAGGCCCTGCTGGCAGAGCTGGGCCCTGCCAGGACCCTGGCCCGGGTGACCGGGCTGGAGGAAGAGAGCGAGATCGTGCGCGCCATCGTCGCCCGTTATGACAATTTGAAGTGACCCCATGGGGCCTAAGGGCCAACCGCCATCACACGGCGAAATGGTCACTATGCCCCATATGATAAAAACCGGGAGAGAGCCTGGCTCTCTCCCAGTCAGCCGGACCCTGAACACCTATGACCACACACCAGGAAGATGATGTACTGGAGCGACTGAACGAGCAGGATGGCCCCCGCGGCTTCTTTCTCGAGGTCGTGACCATCCTGGAAGAGGCGGTCGACTCCCTGATGCGGCGCGCGTTCCGCCAGGAGGAGTATGCCGTCAAATACGCCATCGAGCCCCTGCTCAACCAGAGCGGCCCCCTCGGTCAGCTGGAGGTGCGCCTCAAGCTCATCTTCGCCCTCGGCCTCATCTCCCTCGAGCGCTATCAGGATCTCGAAGCCTACCTGAAGATCCGCGATTTTCTGGTACGCGACCCCAAGGATTACCGTTTCAGCGACAAGCCGATCCGCGACCTGCTAGGCCGCCTGCATGCCATCCATCAGACCAGCATGATGCCGCAGGATCCCCCGGCCAATGAGGAGGACTGGCCCCTCTATCAAATGCAGCTCAACCGGCTCGATCAGATGGTGCGCTCCGCACTGGTGCTGGCGGTGACCGACTGCGTCACCGAACTCCACAAAGAGAGCCCCATCTGATCAGGCCAGTCCGCTAAGGATCTGACCAGGCATCCGAGATCCCGGCCTCCCCGAGGCCACCTCTACCGGGTGTCAATTTGCTCTCCTTCCCCGCTACACTAGGTCCAACCCCATCACCCACTCGAGGTTGGCATGATTGCACTCTCCCTGGCCGGGATCGCCCTGATCTCGCTGCTGGCACAGTGGCTCGCCTGGTCACTGCGCGTCCCCGCCATCCTGTTCCTGCTGCTGAGCGGCCTCTTGCTCGGCCCGATGACGGGCATGCTAGACCCCGACGCCCTGCTCGGAGAGCTGCTGTTTCCGCTGGTGTCGCTCTCGGTCGCCATCATCTTGTTCGAAGGGGCGCTGACCCTGCACCTGACCGAACTCAAGGGGATAGGCAAGGTGGTGCGCAACCTTTGCTCCACCGGCATGCTGGTCAGCTTCGCCGTCATCGGCGCCGCCAGTTACTGGCTGCTGGGCCTGGACTGGCGGGTCGCCATGGTGCTCGGCGCCGTGCTGGTGGTGACCGGCCCGACCGTAGTCGCCCCCATGCTCAACGTGATCAGGCCGGTGCGGGAGGTGGACAAGATCCTGCGCTGGGAGGGGATCGTCATCGATCCCATCGGTGCCCTGTTTGCGGTATTGGTGTTCGAGGCGGTTCGCCTCGGCAGCCAGGGGGATCTCATCGATCACACCCTGCTGGCCCTGGCCAAGACGGTGGGGGTCGGCTCCCTCATCGGGGTGGCAGCCGGCTGGATCACCACCCTGATCATGCGCAAGGACTGGCTGCCGGTCAGCCTGCACAAGTTCGGGGTGCTGGCGCTGGTGCTGGTCACCTTCACCCTGTCGGACTGGCTCAGCCACGAATCCGGCCTGCTGGCGGTCACCGTGTTCGGCATCTGGCTCGCCAACCAGGAGGGACTGGATCTGGAGGAGGTGCTGGCCTTCAAGGAGGATCTCGCCGTCATTCTCATCTCTTCCCTGTTCATCCTGCTGGCGGCCCGACTCGATCTGGCGCAGCTCTGGCAACTCGGCCCCATGGTGCTGGTGCTGCTCTGCGTGGTGCAGTTCGTGGCCCGCCCGCTCTGCATCCTGGTCTCGACCCTGGGATCGGATCTCCCCTGGCGCGCCCGGGCCCTGCTCGGCTGGATAGCTCCCCGGGGCATAGTGGCGGCGGCGGTCAGCGCCTCCTTCGCCATCAGCATGCACGAGGCCGGCATTGAAGATGCCGACAAGCTGGTGCCCCTGGTGTTTGCCGTCATCATCTTCACCGTGGTGTTGCAGAGCCTGACGGCGACCCCATTGGCTAGACTGCTCGGCATGCGCCAGAGCGCTCCCGACACCTGGCTGCTGATCGGCGCCAATTCGGTGGCTCGTGCCATAGGCCGGGCGCTGGCGGATCAGGGCATCCCGGTCCATCTCTCCGATCCGGCCTGGGAACATTGCAAGCTGGCCCGCATGAGCGGCCTGCCCTGCTACTTTGGCAATCCGCAATCGGAACACGCCGAGCTGCACCTGCCCCTCACCAGCATACATACGGTGCTGGCGCTTTCACCCAACCGACACAACAACGCCCTCGGGGTGCTGCACTTTGCCCACTTGTACGGGGAGGATAAGGTCCACTCCCTGCGCTCCAGCGAGCAGCACGGCAAGGCGAACCGGGAGAGCGCCACCTTCCGCGCACGCCAGGATCTGTTCGGGCCAGAGATGAATTTCGCCCGCCTGAGCGGCCTGCTGAGCCGGGGTGGCCAGATCAGGGCGACCCGGCTGAGCGACGCCTTTGACTGGAGCCAGTATCAGGACGCCAATCCCGGCGCCATTCCCCTGTTCATCGTCGATGCCAGGGGCAAGCCCAGGGTCGTCACCGGTCCCGTTGTCCCCCTGGCAGGGGAACTGCTGATCGCCATGCAGCCGCCACGGGAGCCCCAGGCGGCTTGATGCGCCATCCGGCGAGCCGGCTTTCGGCACCTGCAACCACTGCGGGCGACTAGACTTGAGGGTGGCGCCATGAGTCACAGGAGGGTGTCATGACAGTCAGCGAATTGCGTGCGTTTCATCAGCAGCACAGGTTCAAGGAGGCGGAGATCATGCATGACATCATCTCCCCCGGCTGGGTAGTGGAGTTTCGGGGTCAGGACGGCCATCTCTACATGATGACGGACACTCTGGGTTGCCCGATGAGTTTCTCCTCAACCGAGGAGGCCCGCGACCATATCCACCTCGTGGCCGATTGCCCCATCCAGGTAGAGCACCTCTATCGCTTCTTCGAGCGTTGAGACAGATGCCAGCAAAAAGGCTCCCGAGGGAGCCTTTTCTCATTCCGGCTGCAGTGGCTCGGCGTCCTTGCTCTCCAGCCGCCTGACCGGCTTTTGCAGGATCAGATTGGCCGGGTAAGTCACCAGATCGCCGTTGTCATCCCGCACCCTCAGGTAGAACAGGCCTATCTCGGTGATGACGCCGGTGACTGAGTCATCCTTGTCGAGGATGCGGATCCGGTCGCCTATCTTGTAGGGGAAGGCGAAGAAGATGGTGATGCTGGCGGTGATGTTGGAGAGGATCGACCACTGGGCCACCATGGCGACACCCAGCACGGCGAAGAAGGAAGACGCGAGCACCACCAGCCGGGAGAAGTCGAGCCCCCACACCCCCGCCAGGATCAGCAGGGTTGCGCAGCCGAGCAGGAAGTGGAACACATGCTCCACGTAGAGCACCCGGTTTTCGCTCACCTGCCGGCTCTGGCCGAGCGCCATCAGGCTCTTGTGAATGAGGCCGCGGATCAGGGTGTGTCCCAGCAACAGCAGCAGGGTCACGCCAAAGGATTCCCATGTCGTCATGTGCGTTCCTTACCACCAGCGTCGATATTTGAGCCAGACCGCCAGCCCGGTCGCCAGCGCCAGCAGGGAGCCGCAGAAGACCCAGAAGGCCGTCGGGCTCTCGGCCCCGGGAATGCCACCCAGGTTGATGCCAAACAGACCGGTCAGGAAGCTGGCCGGCAGGAACATCAGCGCCATCACCGACATCTGGTAGGCACGGCGGTTGGTGGCCTCTGCCGTCAGGTTGTTGATCTCGTCCGCCAGCACGGCGGAGCGAGCCACCCCGGCATCCAGATCGTCCAGCCAGCGACGCAACCGGTCGGCGATGTCGAGCAGACGACGGCGGTCATCCTCATCCAGCCAGCTGAGCTTCTCGTTGGCGAGGCGCGCCACCAGATCCCGCTGAGGAGAGAGGTAACGACGGATCATGATGAGTTGCTTGCGGATCCGTGCCAGTCGGCCATTGGCGGGCAGTTCACGCATCAGCACTATCTCTTCCAGTTCCAGGATCTGATCGTGCAGCTCCTCGACAAACTCCCCCGCCCTGTCGGTCAGGGCATCACAGATCTCCACCAGCCAGTCGGCGCTAGAGATGGCGCCGCCCCCCAGCACCAACTGCTGGAAGACATCTTTTTCCGACAACAGGGAACGACGACGACTGCTGAGAATGAAATCCGGGGTAATGTAGATGCGCAGCGCCACCATCTCTTCGGGCCTGTGATCCTTGTTGTGATTGATGCCACGCAGGATCAGCAGCACAGTCTCCCCCATCCGCACCAGTTTGGGTCTGTTGCTCTGGCCGAGCAGGGATTCACGCGCGGCGTCATTGAGCAAGGGCGTCTGCAACAGCCAGCGCGCCGACTCTGGATTGCCGTAATCCAGATGCACCCAGCTGGGCTGCGCCGCCGGGATCTCGCTGCCTGCGGCCAGTGGGGTCATCCCCCCCTTGCCATCCAGGGTCAGGCCATAAATTACGTCACTGGGCACCCGATCCATCTCGTTTCCTTCTCGTTTCATGCTCAGGCCCCAGCTTACACGAAAGCGGGGGCCGACTCAGCTCCGCACCGGGAAGGGTACGTCTGTGCTACCATCGCAGCTCTCGTTTTATGCCCGTTTCAACTACAGGAAACCATGCCATGCCCATCTGGGTCGATGCCGATGCCTGCCCCATTCCGGTCAAGGAGATCCTCTACCGCGCCGCCCACCGCGCCCAGGTCGTCACCACCCTGGTGGCCAATCAGGGGCTGCGGGTTCCCCCCTCCCCCTTCATCAAGACCCAGCAGGTGGAGAAGGGATTCGATGTGGCGGATCATGTCATTGCCCAGCAGGTGCAGCCCGGCGATCTGGTGATCACCGGCGACATTCCGCTTGCCTCCTGGGTCATCGATGCCGGCGGCGAGGCGCTCAATCCCCGTGGCGAGATCTACACCCGAGAGACCATCCAGGCCCGGCTCGGCATGCGCAACTTCATGGAAGAGCTGCGCTCGGCCGGGGTGCAGACCGGCGGCCCGGCCCCCTTCAATGCCGCCGACAAACAGCGCTTCGCCAATGCCCTCGACAAATGGCTGCTCAAGGGCAAGCTCAGCTGATGCCTCTCCCCGGCTTGCCGCAGGGGAGGCTCATTCATTTCCCTTTTCGCTTAATTTTTTCTTAAGGCTTGTGGACTAACCTTGTGGCTGTTGACCCAACCACCCCAAGGAGCACACATGAAACTGACCCCTCTGTTGTTACTGATCCCCCTGCTGAGCGGCGCCGCTCTGGCCGACCCCCAGTGTACCCAGACCGACAAGAGCAAGTGGCTGAGCGAAGCAGATGCCCAACAGCAGATCAAGGCGATGGGCTACGACATCAAGAAGTTCAAGGTGACCAAGACCAGTTGCTACGAGATCTACGGCTGGGACAAGGACAAACGCAAGGTCGAGATCTACTTCGACCCGACCGATCTGAAGAAAGTGAAAGAAGAGATTGACGAATAACCCTGCCATGGGCTCGTCTGTCTCCGACCCCTTTGATGGAACCTTGCCATGACAACCCCGTCTGAAGTGAAAGTCTGGGATCCCCTTATCCGGGTGTTTCACTGGGCCACCGTCACCCTCTGCCTGCTCAACTTCTTCATCCTGGAAGAGGGCAGCAAGCCCCACAAATATGCCGGCTACGCGGTGGGCATCCTGCTCATCATCCGCCTGCTGTGGGGCATAGTCGGCCCCCATTACGCCCGCTTCGGCCAGTGGTGGCCGACCCCAGCCCGCATTCGTTATTACCTGCGCCAGCTGGCACAAGGTCGCCACCCCTATTACCTGGGCCACAACCCGGTCGGGGCTCTGATGATCTGGCTGCTGCTGCTGTCGCTGGTCGGTACCGTCGTCACAGGCTGGCTCACCACCTGGGATGCCTTCTGGGGTGAGGATTGGCTGGAGGAGTTGCACGGAACCATTGCCAACACCCTGATGGCCGCCGTCGGCGTCCATGCGGCTGTGGTGATCCTGACCGATCGTCTCACCCGCAGCGACCTGGTGCGCGCCATGGTACTGGGCAAAAAACGGGTACCCGCCGATGCCAAGGTGGAAGATCCGCGCAGTTAATGACCGGGCCGCCCCCGGCCCCGGTTTTTTGCTGCAATGGCCCGCGACACAGGAAAGATGCGCCGCCATGCCCCCGTGCTGACCATCACGACAGCCCCAAGGTACCTGCGGTTTCCCGTCACCAGCCCCTGATCCCCCACACATTCCTGCTGGCGCCGGCCCTGGCCGACGCCAGCCCGTGACAACCCATACCCACAACGCCGCCCCGCGCCCCGCTGCAAACCGGGGGCAAGGATGCACTCATTATTGGCTACCTCAGCCACCGGTCGGGAGACAGGCCCACTTTCCCCAGCCTACGGTTGTTCTGGCCCCTCAAACACCGCGACCGGCGGCCGGGTCGTCCCAAAAACAAACCCCTGCCGAGGCAGGGGTTTGTCGTGGTGATGGCGAGGCGCGATCAGATCATCACACCGGCGATCACGGCGGAAAGCAGACTCACCAAGGTGGAGCCGTACACCAGCTTCAGACCGAAGCGGGAGACCATGTTGCCCTTCTCTTCGTTCAGTGCCTTCACTGCACCGGCGATGATGCCGATGGAGCTGAAGTTGGCGAACGACACCATGAAGATGGAGAGGATGCCGACGGTGCGCGGGGAGAGCCCGGCAGCAATCTTGCCCAGATCCATCATGGCCACGAACTCGTTGGTCACCAGCTTGGTCGCCATGATGGAGCCGGCTTGCAGCGCTTCACCGCTCGGAATACCCAGGATCCAGGCGATCGGATAGAAGAGGTAACCCATGACGTACTGGAAGTTGACGCCAAACGCCAGCTCGAACAGGTAGTTGACCAGGGCGATCAGGGCGATGAACCCCACCAGCATGGCAGCCACTATCACGGCCACGGAGAAACCGGCCATGATGTACTCCCCCAGCATCTCGAAGAAGTTCTCTTTCTTCGGAGTGTGGTGCTCGTCACCCTCGGCCAGCGCCTTGGCGTCGGTCACTGTATTGTCCGGCTCGTACGGGTTGATCAGGGACAGCACGATAAAGGTGCTGAACATGTTGAGCACCAGCGCGGCCACCACGTAACGGGGCTCGATCAGCTGCATGTAGGCACCGACGATGGACATGGAGACGGTGGACATGGCCGTCGCCGCCAGGGTGTACATCTGCTTCTCGTTCAGGTGCGGCAGTGTGTTCTTGAGCGCGATGAAGTTCTCGGACTGGCCGACGATCATCGAACTGATGGCATTGAAGGACTCCAGCTTGCCCATGCCGTTGATCTTCGCCAGCACGGTACCGATGCCACGAATGACGATGGGCAGCAGACGAATGTACTGCAGGATGCCGATCAGCACCGAGATGAAGACGATGGGCATCAGCACCATCAGGAAGAAGGAGAAGGCCCCTTCGTTGACCAGGCCACCGAACACGAAGTCGGTACCCTGTTTGGCAAACTCCATCAACTTGGTGAAGCCGGCGGCGAAGCCACCCACCACAGCCAGACCCACTTCGGAGTTCAGCATGAACCAGGCCAACGCCAGTTCGACCACCAGCAGTTGGCCGATATAGCGCAGTTTAATCTGTTTCCAGTTGTGGCGGTTTGCCAGCAACGCCAGCGCGAGGACCATCACGAGTCCAAGCACAAAGTGAACGTATTCCATACCAGTAGCACCCAGTGAATTGTTATTTTTGACCGGCGCCATCATAAAGAATCGTATATTTAAAAATCAGATAGCCATCACAATCCGACTCAATAATATGTATGCGAGATAATACAAACGTTTTTAAATTAATTAAGCGGAAACGGGTTATTAATCGCGCAACGAAAATACAAATAACTTTAAAAAACATTAACTTATGTTTATTTCGGTTGCGGCGGTAGTGCCGATCAATATTTCATTATCACTCCCGCAACATTCGTATTCAAATATTACTCATGTTTCAGCCATGATATTTAATCAACCAGAACAGAAAACGTTTACCCTTGATAAATAATTACCTGGATACCGTAAACATTCACCTCGAGCCATCCCCGTGGCACCTCTCTGTCGCCATGGCGACGGATGAGCCCACGTTGAGGTTGCGCTGGGTCAACCGTTCAAAAATCCGCCACATCCGGTGTCACATTCTGGTATGATGCGCGGCCTTAGCGTTCGCGCATCCCCGTTTTCTCCGAAATAGAGTCCTTTTGTGAACAACAGCGAATTTAGCAGCCTCAATCTCTCCCCCGCCCTGCAAGAGAACCTCACCAGCCTGGGCTATCTGCAGATGACCCCGATCCAGGCTCAGAGCCTGCCTCTGGTACTCGAAGGCAAAGACCTGATTGCCAAGGCAAAAACCGGCAGTGGCAAGACCGCCGCCTTCGCCCTCGGCCTGCTCTCCCGCCTCGACATCAACCGTGTCGACGTACAGGCCCTGGTGCTCTGTCCGACCCGCGAGCTGGCGGATCAGGTGGCCCAGGAGATCCGTCGTCTGGCCCGCGCCCTGCCGAACGTCAAGCTGGTGACCCTGTGTGGCGGCACCCCGACCGCACCGCAATCTGCCACCTTGGGCTTCGGTGCCCACATCGCCGTTGGCACTCCGGGCCGCATTCTCAAGCACCTGGAGCAGGGCACCCTGGAACTCTCCAGCCTGGAGACCCTGGTGCTGGACGAAGCGGATCGCATGCTGGACATGGGCTTTGGCGAAGACATCAACAGGGTCATCAGCTATGCACCCGAGCGCCGTCAGACCCTGCTGTTCTCCGCCACCTATCCGGAGGGGATCGCCCAGATGAGCCGCGGCGTGCAGCGCAACCCGGTCGAGGTAAGCGTGGAGTCCCTGCACGAGGGCAGCGCCATCGAACAGAAGCTGTATGAAGTGCCGGCCGGTCAGCGCCTCGACGCCCTCACCTGGCTGCTGAGCCACTATCAGCCGGGCTCCTGCGTGGTGTTCTGCAACACCAAGCGCGCCTGCAACGACGTGGCCGATCACCTGGCCGCCAAGGGCTTCTCGGCCCTGGCGCTGAACGGCGATCTGGAACAACGGGAACGGGATCAGGTGCTGGTACGCTTCGCCAACGGCAGCGCCACCATCCTGGTCGCGACCGACGTGGCAGCCCGTGGCCTCGACATCAAGGAGCTGGGCGCCGTCATCAACTACGAGCTGACCTATGACCCCGAGGTGCACGTGCACCGCATCGGCCGTACCGGTCGTGCCGGCCAGCAGGGCCTGGCCCTGAGCCTGTATCAGCCCAGCGAAGCGCAACGCGTCAACCTGATCGAGGAGTACCAGCAGGCCCCGATGCCGCTGGGTGATCTCGACAGCATAGGTCGCGAGATCAAGCCGATTGCACCGCAGATGGTGACTCTCTCCATCGATGCTGGCCGCAAGACCAAGGTGCGGGCCGGTGATATCCTGGGTGCGCTGACCGGCGAAGGCGGCATTGCCGGTGCCGACGTGGGCAAGATCCAGATCTCCGAGCAGTACTCCTACGTGGCAGTCAAGCGTCAGGTAGCGAGCGCCGCCCTCAAGCGACTGCAGGAAGGCAAGATCAAGGGGCGCAGCTACCGTGCCCGCAAACTGGGCTAAGGTTCTTTACAAGCCATTGGCCAGACCACAGGCGCCTGACAGGCGCCTGTTTCATATATTTGGATGCCGCCATGCGGCAAGACAGGCACCATGACCCAAGCAATCCAAACCGATGTGAGCTGCCAGAACTGTGAAGCCTGCTGCTGCCGTCTCGAAGTGATGCTCTTTACCGACACCGGCGTGCCGGATCGCTATGTGCTCGATCGGGAAGGGGAGATCCCCGTGATGCGCCGGCTGGAAGATGGCTGGTGTGCGGCGCTCGACCGCAACACCATGATGTGCCGCATCTATGAGGTACGACCGCTGATCTGCCGTGAATTCGAGATGGGCGAGCCCGACTGCGTCGACGAACGGGACAAGTGGTTTATCAAGCTGGAATGAGACTGGCAGACAGAACAGCACCGGGCTGTCGGGTCAGCTCACCGGTGTGACGTCGCCGCCGAGCCGCTCCCCCAACCAGTAGATGGCCGCAGCCTCCTGCTCGAAGTAACGCACCGCCCTGAACGGCAGATCGCTGAAGACCTGATCCGCCAGATAGCGTTTGAACCCACCCACCGCCACCACCGCCAGAAAGGCGCAGCCATTGGCGGTGCACCAGCCAAACTGACGACGAAACCGCGCCAGCACCTCGGGACCGGCGGCTTCGAACTCGGTCGCCACCTCGACAATACCCCAGGGCGCATCGCGCAATCCTGCGATCTGCTGGCTGAACGCCGCCTCATAGGCCATGGCGCCCGCCAGATTGAAAGGGCCGCTCGGGCGGCAAATCAGCACCTGCCCCTGTCGCTGCATCTCGAAATGACCGTGTGGTTGCAAGTGCACGCCCCCTCCTCCCATGCGTTTTTCGCCGCGCCGGCGCCGCCTGATGTTGCAACAAGGTAAGGATTTATCTACAGAAAGTCCATGCCACCCCGCATGGCCAGCCCTTGTTCCACCACCGGATCGCCCATGACTGGCCTGGCGACCACGCCAGTATGGATTGGTCTCCCCTCCCGCCATGTTCTGTTGCAGTTAATAAAACGTTGCTGCTATCATCCGCGCCGCCACCAACATTCCACCAACTGAAACGTTGGTCATTGACACAAGGATCAGAGATGAAAAACCGGGACTCGAGTCACTACCAGCGGATCTGGCGCTGGCATTTCTATGCCGGTCTCTTCGTCGCTCCCTTTCTGATCCTGCTCTCTCTCACCGGCATCCTGTATCTGTACAAACCCCAGCTCGACAACCTGCTGTACCCCGAGCTGATGAAGGTAACCCCCGCCACCCAGACCCTGAGCGCCGATCAACTGCTGGCCAGGGCGACGATCGCCATGCCCGATGCCAGCCTGCGCAAATACCTGCCCCCCGCGGCCACTGACACGAGCGCCCAGCTCGTCGTCAACCAGGGGGATCGCGAGCTGACCCTGTTCATGGATCCCGCCAGCGGCGCCCTGCTAGGCACCATGGACAACAAGTGGAACCTGCAGGCGGTGGCCCGTGCCCTGCATGCGGAACTGCTGCTCGGCACCACGGGGGATCGCCTGATCGAGCTGGCCGCCGGTTGGGGAATCGTGCTGCTCGTCAGCGGACTCTACCTGTGGTGGCCCCGCAGGGGGCCCGGTGTGGGTGGCATCCTCTGGCCCAGAATGCACCAGCGCGGCCGCCTCTGGTGGCGGGATCTGCACGCCGTGGTCGGCTTCTGGGGCGCGGGTTTCCTGCTGTTGCTGCTGCTGAGCGGCATGACCTGGACCGGTTTCTGGGGCGATCAGTTTGCCGCCGTCTGGAACCGCTTCCCGGCCGCCATGTGGAACGAGGTACCGAAATCAGCTCCTCTCGCCCGCACCCTCAACCATGCCCATGAACAGACGGTGCCCTGGGCCGTCGAGAGCACTCCCATGCCGAGCTCGCAGCCGGTTCCGGAAAATCATGATCACAGCGCCATGAACCATGGCGGAGAGCACGACGGCATGGTCATGGCCAGCCACCGCATCCCCCTGCAACGGGTGGTGGAGATCGCCACCGAACGTCGGGTTCATCCGGGTTACAGCATCACGCCGCCGGCCGGTGACACCGGCGTCTACACCATAGCCCTGTTCGCCGACGATCCGCGCAACGACGCCACCCTGCACATCGATCAATACAGCGGCAAGGTGCTGGCCGACGTGCGCTGGCAGGATTATGGCGCGGTCGCCAAGACGGTGGAAACCGGCGTCATGCTGCACACCGGCAAGCTCTACGGCTGGCCCCACCAGCTCGTCATGCTGCTCATCTGCCTGATGGTGCTGGCCAGCTCGGTGAGCGGGCTCTGGATCTGGTGGAGCCGCCGTCCCCGGGGCAGGCTCGCCGCCCCGCCGCTGCCTGCCAAGCTGCCTCCCATGCGCGGTGCCATCGCCGTGCTGGTGCTGCTCGGGATCTGCTTCCCGCTGGTGGGCGCCTCCATGCTGGTCATCTGGTTGCTGGACTGCCTCTTCTTCGCTCGCCGCACGGCCGTGGCACCCGCCAACTGAGATCATTCCCCTGCGATGGCGGCAAACAACCAGAAGGGCTCCTCATCAGGAGCCCTTCTGGTTTCTTCCCCGCCCTATCTCATCGCCTCGACCAGTGCGATGATCTTCCGTGCCTTCTCGAAGTGGTCGAGTCTGTGGGTCTGGATCCACCAGGTTGCCGCCTCCATCAGCAGCTCGGGGTCGTCGCTCCTGTTGGCGAAAAAGGCATAGAAGGAGACACCCACCCCCTCCCCCTTCCGGGCAATTTTCTGGTGGCAGACCTGGATGATTTTCTGTTTGAGCGAGTCGCGCATGGTGACGTTCCTGCCTGATGAGTGAAATGGCGGACAGCATACCTCAGCCTGCAAAAAGGGCTCCCATTCGGGAGCCCTTTGCATGACCGATAGCATGCCACTGGGTCAGGAGAGGGCCAGCCCCGCTGAGAGCAGCAGGCTGAACAGGAAGGCACTGATGGCGGTCTTCTTGAGGGCGCCGGTCAACACCTCGCCATCGAGGCTCTCCCGCAGGGTACGGGCGGCATCGGTGAGCGGCTTCATGGCGGGCAGGAAGATCCAGGGCCAGACGCTCGCGGGCTGAGTCAGCAGGAAGGCGATGGTGGCCAGCAGCGCCGCCCCCAGCAGCCCCCAGTGATAGGCGATGGCGCGGTGGCGGCCAAGCCGCACCGCCAGGGTGATCTTGCCGCTGGCTGCGTCCGTCTCGATGTCCCGCACGTTGTTGATGTTGAGCACGGCGGTCGCCAGCAGGCCGCAGGCGGTGGCAGGCAGCAACAGGTCCCACTCCAGGCTATGGGTGAACAGGTAGTAGGAGCCGAGCACCCCCAGCAGGCCGAAGAACAGGAATACCGAGATGTCCCCGAACCCCCGATAGCCATAAGGAGTCTTGCCCACCGTGTAGGTGATGGCCGCGACGATGGCCGCCCCCCCCAGCAGGATGAACGTCAGGATCTGCTGCCAGGCCTCCCCGAAGGCGCAGACCAGCAGGGAGAGCCCGCTCACCACGGCCGCCAGCGCGGTCAATCCCATGGCCACGCACATCTGGTGACGGGTGATGAGGCCGGAGACCACGGCGCGCTGGGGCCCGATCCGCTCCCCGTTGTCGGCACCGGAGACCGCATCACCATAGTCATTGGCCAGGTTGGAGAGGATCTGCAGCAGGATGGCGGTCAACAGGGAGAGACCCATGATGGCGCCGTCGAAGGCCCCCCGGCTGGCTGCGAGCCCCGAGCCCAGCAAAATGGAGGAGCACGCCAGAGGCAGTGTTCGCAAACGCGCCGCCAGCAACCAAACAGAGAAGGTATTTGTCATATTGTGATGGCCAAACAATCAGATATTGATCGTGTTAAGGGTTATCGAACCGGATTTCGGTATACTTGGCCCCTAGGGAGGTAGCTCCCCGGGCGATTTACATGGAAGAATGGGCAGATAATATATAGGAAATCATCGCCCTTTGGCATCAACCTGCGCCATCCTCCCCCAGAGCGATTGCGACTATCCGGCTCAGACAAGACATCCATGTTGGCTCAGACCCATCTCAAGCAACAACTGGACGCCCTGCGTCACAGCACTGTCAGCGGTTTCGTGCGGCTGCGCGTGGCGGCCAACGTCGACCTCTTCCCGGGCTGGCTGGCGGCGCAGACCCTCTACCCCCGCATCTATTGGCAGGCCCGCGGCCCCAAGAGCCCGGAGTATGTGGCGCTCGGCGCCATCCACGAGCTGACCCGGCCAGAGGATATCCAGCGAGTCTGCGATCTCGCCAATACGAGCAGTGAAGACAGCCCCCGCTACTACGGCGGCCTGGCGTTCGATCCGGCACAGCCCGGCTGGCAGGGGTTCGGTCCCTGCCGCTTCGTGCTGCCCCGTATCGAGCTGGTACGCCGTGGAGAGTGCATCAGTCTCTGCCTCAATCTCTGGTTGCCCGCCCAGGATAAGGTGCACGAGTTCGATGCCGAGCTGCAGGCGGCCGAGGCTGCCCTCGACGCCCTGCAACCGGAAGCGCCCCTGCCCTCACTGCAAAAACGGTCGTGGCAGCGCCGGGATGTCCCGGGCCCGGCCCAGTGGCAACGCCTGGTAGAGCGGGTGACGGACCCCGCCTTTCAGGCCCACACCCCCAAGGTGGTGCTGTCGCGGGAGAGCCTGCTCGAAAGCGAGGAGAGTATTCCCCCCCTCTGCCCCTGGTCCCTGCTGACCCAGTGGGCCCGTCACGCCCAGGAGTGCTTCCACTTCGGCTTCCAGTTCTCCCCCGAGCAGAGCTTCATCGCCTGCTCCCCCGAGCGCCTCTATCGCCGGGAGCAGTGCCACCTCTTCACCGAGGCACTGGCGGGCACCATTCGCCGTTCCGGGGACGAGGCGACCGACGCGGCCCTGGCCGCCGAGCTGCTGGCAGACAGCAAAAACCGGCTGGAAAACCGGCTGGTACACGCCGACATCCTCAGCCGACTGGCGCCGCTCACCACTGACGCCACCCTGACCGAGCCGCGCATCCTGAAACTGCGGCTGCTGCAGCACCTCAAGTGCGACATCGAGGCCGAGCTCAAACCCGGCGTGTGCGACTGGCAACTGCTGGCCGCCCTGCACCCGACCCCGGCGGTGGGCGGTGCCCCCCGCGAGGCGGCGCTCGCCTTTATCCGCGAGAGCGAACCCTATGATCGCGGCTGGTACGCTGGCGCCTGCGGCATGCTGAGCCGGGAGACCTCGGAGTTCTCGGTCGCCATCCGCAGCGCCCGCATCACGGCGCAGGGCATCAGCCTGTTTGCCGGCGCCGGCATAGTGGCAGGCTCGGAGCCCGCCGCCGAATGGGCCGAACTCGACAACAAGATCGCCAACGTGCTCTCCCTGCTGGGATAGCGTTTTTCATCGACCCCTCACCGCGAGAGCCTTATGCCCGCCAGCCAATTGCCTGAGCACCGAGCGTTTGCCAGCCAGCATGCCACCTTCAATCACGTCTGGTCTTCCCTCCTG
Organism: Aeromonas sp. QDB31; assembly: GCF_027707605.1. Lineage (NCBI taxonomy): Bacteria > Pseudomonadati > Pseudomonadota > Gammaproteobacteria > Aeromonadales > Aeromonadaceae > Aeromonas > Aeromonas sp. QDB31. The sequence continues at coordinate 221,188 of NZ_JAPCIX010000005.1, forward strand.
CTGGAAGAGCTCCATCGCCTCGGCGTGCGCGACATAGCGCTGGCCTCCGGCTCCCGCTCGGCCCCGCTCACCATGGCTGCCGCCGCCCACCCCGGCTTTCGCCGTCATCTCCATTTCGACGAGCGCGGCCTCGGCTTCATGGCGCTGGGGCTGGCCAAGGGAAGCTGTCGACCGGTGGCGGTGATCATGACCTCGGGCACCGCGGTGGCGAACCTCTGGCCAGCCGTGGCCGAAGCACAGCTGACCGGTGTGCCGCTCATCATCCTCTCCGCCGACAGGCCCCCCGAACTCATCGACAACGGCGCCAACCAGGCCATCGATCAGCAGGGGATCTTCGGGCGCTACCCCGTCCATCAGCAGAATCTGCCGAGCCCCACCCCCAGTATTCCGGCCGCCTTCGTGCTGAGCTCGGTGGATCAGGCGCTGGCCAAGCAGGCACTGACCCCCGGGCCGGTGCACTTCAACTGCATGTATCCCGAGCCCCTCTATCCCGGCGAGGCGTACCTGGACTTTTCCGACTACCTGGCACCGCTCGGTGACTGGCTGCATTCATGCGAGCCCTGGAGCCCCTGGCTGCAGGGCGAACAACACTGCCCACACCAGCCCGACTGGGACGAGCTGCAGGGCAAACGCGGCGTCATCATCGCCGGCCGCATTCAGGATCCGGTCGAGGCGCAGAGGGTGGTCCAGCTGGCCGAGCGCCTCGGCTGGCCGTTGCTGGCGGACTTGCAGAGCCAGATCCGCTTCGACAGCCGCAATCTCATCCACATGGATCTCGCCCTGCAAAACAGCGGCTTCGTGACCGAGCTGGCCCGGGCCGAGGTGTTGTTGCAGTTCGGTGCCCGCCTCATCTCCAAGCGGCTCGGGCAGTTCATCAAGCAGCACCCCTGGCAGGATTACTGGCTGGTAGACCCGCAACCGGCCAGGCTGGATCCGGACTACCGGCTGCGTCGCCGGCTGGTGTGTACACCCAGAGCCTTTGCCACGGCTCACCAGGTGAACCATCGCCATCTGCCCTGGCACCGACTGGCGGAACGCCAGCAGGGCATCAGCCAGCAGGTGCGCAGCGCCTGCGATCGCTTCTCCGAACTCGGTGTCTGCCATCGGCTGAACCGGCTCATCCAGGGCCAGCTGTTTGTCGGCAACAGCATGCCGGCCCGGCTGATGGACATGCTTGGCGAAACCGGTACGGGCCCCAGCAGGGTGATGACCAACCGCGGCGCCTCCGGCATCGATGGCCTGATCGCCACAGCCTTCGGTTTCTCCCTGTCGAGGGATGAGCCGACCACCCTGCTGCTCGGCGATCTCAGCGCTCTGCACGATCTCAACAGCCTGGCCCTGCTTGGCAAGGGGAGCCGGCCCCTGGTGGTGATCCTGCTCAACAACGACGGCGGCAGCATCTTCCGCATGCTGCCGGTACCGACCAGGGACTCGCTGCTGGAGACCTACTACTGCCTGCCCCACGGCCTGCATTTCGAGCACGCCGCCGCCATGTTCGGCCTGAACTATCGGGCACCGACCACCCTCGACGAATTTGAACGGGACTACGCCACCGCGCTGAAAACCGGGGCAACCCTGATTGAAATCAAGGTGCCGAGCAACGAGGTAGCCGAGGATCTCAAGGCACTGGGAAGCGTAATCCGTGGCAGCTAGTGCCGACCAGCCGACGCTGGTGCTGCTGCACGGCCTGCTCGGCGATGCCGACGACTGGCGGCCGGTGATCGCAGCCCTGCCGGAGATCGAATGCCACGCGCTGGATCTGCCTGGCCACGGCCGCAGCAAGGCGCGGCGGGTGACCGGCTTCGAGCAGGCCCATGAGTGGCTCTGTGAGGAGCTAGCCGCACGGGATATCGAGCACTACCGGCTGGCAGGCTATTCCCTGGGGGGGCGGCTCGCCCTCTATCATGCCAGCCAGTCCCCCGCCGGGTTGCAGGCGATCTTGCTGGAGAACTGCCATCCGGGCCTGCCGGTGGCCGAGCGCGCCGCCCGGCTCGCCCACGATGAGGGCTGGGCCCGGCGCTTCGAGCAGGAACCCCTGCCCCTGGTACTGGCGGACTGGTACCGGCAGGGGGTGTTCGCCGATCTCGACGAGACCGCCCGTGCCCGCCAGGCAGCCCGCCGTCTGGGCAACGAGGGCCCTGCCATCGCGACCATGCTGCGCGCCACATCGCTGGCCAAACAGCCGGATCTCGTCCCCTGGCTGAGCCATACCCGATTGCCGGTGCGCTGGATCTCCGGCAGCAGGGATCACAAATTCCATCGCCTGGCTTGCCAGCTGGTCAAGCAAGGCTGCAATATCAATCACTTGGCTTTGGATGGCGGGCACAACCTGCACGCCAGCCAGCCCGACACCTTTGCCCGGCTCCTGCGGGAGTGGGTCAACCAACCAGAAGAGAAGAGTCATGACTGACGCAATGACGGAAGCGCAACCCCATGCAACCGTCGCCCCTGACAGGATTGCCCGGCTGACTGCTACCACACCAGAAGGAAAACACCATGATTGAGGCAATGACGGAAGCGGAACTGTACGCTCCCATTGAGTGGCAGGATTGCTCCGCCGGTTACGAGGACATCCTCTATCACAAGTCCCTGGATGGCATTGCCAAGATCACCATCAACCGTCCCCAGGTGCGCAACGCCTTCCGCCCCCGCACCGTGAAAGAGATGCTGCAGGCCCTGGCCGATGCCCGTTATGACGATCATATCGGTACCATCATCCTCACCGGTTTTGGCGAGAAGGCCTTCTGCGCCGGTGGCGACCAGAAGATCCGCGGCGACTACGGTGGATACCGTGACGACGAGGGCACTCACCACCTCAACGTGCTCGACTTCCAGCGCGACATCCGCACCTGCCCGAAACCCGTGGTCGCCATGGTGGCCGGGTATGCAGTCGGGGGCGGCCACGTGCTGCACATGATGTGCGACCTGACCATCGCCGCCGACAACGCCCAGTTCGGCCAGACCGGTCCGAAAGTCGGCTCCTTCGACGGCGGCTGGGGCGCCTCCTACATGGCCCGCATCGTCGGTCAGAAGAAGGCACGCGAGATCTGGTTCCTGTGCCGCATGTACGATGCCCAACAAGCGCTCGATATGGGGCTGGTCAACACCGTCGTCCCCCTGGCCGAGCTTGAGCGGGAAACCGTGCGCTGGTGCCGTGAGATGCTGCAAAACAGCCCCATGGCGCTGCGTTGTCTGAAGGCTGCCCTCAACGCCGACTGCGACGGCCAGGCCGGCTTGCAGGAGCTGGCGGGCAATGCCACCATGCTGTTCTACATGACCGAAGAGGGTCAGGAAGGGCGTAACGCGTTCAACGAGAAGCGCCGTCCCGACTTCTCCAAATACAAACGGAATCCCTGATGACACTCGCCCTCTATCGCTACCAACTGCCCTTTACCCAGCCCCTGACCTTTCACGGCAAGGTGGAGGTGGCGCGAGAGGGCCTGTTGGTGCGCATTGGCGACGGCTGGGGGGAGATAGCCCCCCTGCCCGGCTTCTCCAGAGAGAGCCTGGCCGAGGCGCAAACCGAGAGCCTCGCCTGCCTGGCGCAACTGGCCCGGGGGCAGACCATGGCCCCCCGGCTGCCCTCGGTGCAATTTGGTCTGGACTGTGCGCGGCGGGTCTGGCCGGAACAAACGGCGGCACTGCCCGACCCCTATCCCCTCATTCAGGGCTCCCCCCAGGAGCTGCTCAAGAACTGGAAGCAGTGGCTGCACGAGACACCCCTCAAGGCCAAGCTGAAGGTGGCTCGCTACCCCATGCGGGACGAGCTGGCGCTGATCCGCCTGCTGCTCGACAGGCGCCCCAATCTCAAGCTGGTGCTGGATGCGAACCAGGGCTGGACCCGCGAGGAGGCCTGGGCCTTCTGCGGTCACCTGGATCCGAACCGGATCGAATACCTGGAAGATCTGTGCGCCGACTTCGCCGACATCGCCTTCGTCGCCAGTCGTACCGGTATGCCGGTTGCCCTCGACGAATTGCTGGCCCAGGGCAAGTCCTGGGAACCCATACCCCAGCTGAAAGCCCTGGTGCTCAAGCCGACCCTGCTCGGTTCCCTGGCCAACAACGAGGCCCTGGTGGCCCGTGCCCGCGAGCTTAAGCTGAAGGTGATCGTCTCCTCCTGTTTCGAGTCCGGTATCGGCCTCGGTCAGCTCGCCCGCCTCGCGGGGGAGTGGGCGCCGGATCAGGCCCCCGGGCTGGACACCCGACGCTGGCTGGCAAGGGATCTGCTGGACAAACAGGGTCAACCCGACCCAAGTCTGATGGAACCTCTGTTTCACCGTGACTGAAGGAGCCCCCATGCCGCCCGCCCGTGCAGCTGATGCCTCACTGGCAGCCTGCCCGGTGCGCCACTGGGCACAGGCGGCCCCCGAGCGCATCGCCATCCACGGCCACATCTCTCTCACCTATCGGCAGCTGGATACTCGGCTAAACGGCCTGTGCCAACAGCTGGCACAGGCAGGATTGAAGCCGGGTGATCGCCTCACCGCCGTGGTGCGCGGCGCCCTGGAGGATGTGCTGCTGGCCTGGGCCTGCGTGCGCAGCGGCCTCGTCTTCTGCCCGCTCAATCCCGCCTTCCCCCTCGTCAGACAGGCCGAGCTGGCGCGACAACTCGAGGTGGTCGCCTGCTGGTCGGCGGGAGAGATGCCACCCGGCCCTTGGCGGCGGCTGCAACTGGAGTTCGAGGCCGAGGGGGAGCCCCCCCCCGAGCCTCTGTGGCTGGATCCCAACCGGCCGAGCAACATGATCCTCACCTCGGGATCCAGCGGCAGCCCCAAGGCCGTGGTGCACCGCCTCGCCAACCACCTCGCCTCGGCCCGGGGCTCGGCCAGCCTGATCCCTCTCGATGGCGACTGCGGCTGGCTGCTCTCCCTGCCGCTGTTCCACGTGGGTGGCTACGCCATCCTGTTCCGGGTCTTCCTGGCGGGGGCCAGCCTGGTGCTGGACGATCGCACCCAGCCCCTCAAGGAGCGGCTCGAGCGCCAGCCCATCACCCACCTCTCGCTGGTGCCGACCCAGCTCTGGCGCCTGCTGGCGGAGGGGTTCGATCCCGCCCGCACCCGCTTGTGCGAGCTGCTGCTCGGGGGGGCCGCCATCCCTGAGCCCCTGGTCAACCAGCTCAAGGCCCTGGGGTTCACCCCCAAGTCGAGTTATGGCCTCTCCGAGATGGGTAGCCAGGTCTGCACCGGCCAACCTGCCGGCGCCGGGGTAGTGGGCAGGCCCCTGCCCGGGCGGGAGGTCTGCATCCGCCAGGGGGAGATCTGCGTGCGCGGCGATACCCTGTTTGCCGGCTATTTCCAGGCCGGAGCGCTGGTGCTGCCGCTGGATGAGGAGGGCTGGTTCCACACCCGGGACAAGGGCCACTTCGCCCCGGGCGGCGAGCTGGTGGTGGAGGGGCGGCTCGACAACCTCTTCATCTCGGGAGGGGAGAACATCCAGCCCGAGACCATAGAGCAGCGCCTTGTGGATCACCCCGCCGTGGCCCAGGCCCTGGTGGTCCCCATCCCCAGCGCACAGTGGGGGCAGCGCCCCGCCGCCTTTATCGACTGGCTGGCAGAGCCCGTGCCCCACGACGAACTGGCGACCTGGATCAGACACTCCTTGCCTGGCTTTATGGTGCCGGACCGCTGGCTGCCCTGGCCTGATCTGGCTGGCAGCCTGAAACCCTCCCGCACCCTGCTCGCCCATACCTTGCGGCAAGAGGAGTGACGTAGCCCCCCATATGGGGCTGAGTCCTTGCTATCAATACAGTCCCTTTTGGGGCTGTTTTTATGTTGTTTGCTCCCGAATGCATGGTTCCTCGGCGCCATCTGGCGCATTGATATTCTTTTGGAGCCCAATACCCTGTCTGGTCCCCACGTCACTCCATCCACCAAAGGGATCATGATGAATCACCTCTCTACCCGGCTGCTGCTCCTGGCAGCCCCCGGCCTGCTCGCCACCTCGGCGCTGGCCAGCTACTCCCCCGACTGGCAACAGTATCAACTCATGGGCGAAGCCAGCCGTCAGCTGGGGGATCGTCTCACCGAAGTGACCTATGAGCTGAGCGCTCGCAACGGGAGCGCCCCCTATCAGCAGCTGAGGGTGTATCGCCGCTTCGACTGGCGCGACGCCAACCTGGCGGCCCTGGCAGAGCGGCTGTGCGGCGAGCCGCAACTCAAGATCGAGCAGGGCTGGCAGATCCGCTACCTCAGCTGTGAAGAAGTGGTGCCGGCCGGCAAGGCCGTCCCGGCCAGCAGCTATGACTTTGGCTACGGCATGAAGCAGGGCCGCTGGGAGCCACTGGCAGGCACCCCGACCGCGCCGCGTCAGGATCGTCTGCCGCTGGCGGAGCGGGTCATCCTGGGTCACAGCGAGCAGGAGTTGGATCGCTGCGAGCTCAACGCCGAGGGGCGCTGTGCCGAGCAGGCATGGCAGTACCAGCCCCGAGACTGGCAGCAGTTGAAGGTGCTGGAAGAGACCCCCAACGAACGGGATGGCAGGCTCGAGCAGATCTTCTTCCGCCTGCAACCCATCGCAGGCAGCCAGGCCGCCCGTCAGGTGAGCGAGCTGCACGTCTGGCGCCAGTACAGCTGGCAACTGGACGAGACCAAGGCACAGCAGGAGTGCGATGAACCCCAGAACCGGCAGGAGGGCGACAAGACCATCAGCTACCGGGTATGCCGCCAGACCCTGCCCGCCGGCAGCGAGGTGCAGGTGGTGCTCAAAGACACCGGCTATCAATACCCGGTGGGGGGCAGCGAATGGCAGACCCTGCCGGAAACAACCGAGTGGCAGGAGAGCCGGGTACTCAATCGCCCCATCGTACTGGCCAGCAAGGAAGAGCAGCTCGACTGCCGCCGCGCCGACGGCCGCGCCTGCTCCGAGCCGGACCTGCCTGATACGGATCTGCTGGATGCCGAAGCCGCCAAAATCGTGCAGGACGCCAGTGGTCAACCCGCGCCGGTCTGGCAGGAGAACTATGGTCACGATGACCGCAAGCTGCTGGCCGTGTCGCGCGGCATCCAGCGCCTGCTGGCGGCCAATCAGCCTGCCCATCCGGCCATGAAGCTGCTGCTGGAATACGTGCGTGCCCACAACTACCACAACTACGGCAAGCACAAGGAAGACGGCCCGGCCGCCGCCGAGGCGCTGGCCGAGGCGTTGACGGCGCTGGGCGCCCATCCGCTGCTCTTCCCGGAGCAGGCCAGCGACGAGGTAGGTACCGTCATGGGGGCCTGGAGCATCGCCCTGCACGGCCAGTTCAAGAGCCCGGCAGTGCAGAGCCGCTTTGGCACCCTGCTCAGCGAGTTCAACCAGATGCTGGCCTACGCCACCCTGCATGCCAGCGAGATCAACGGTCAGCACGCCTGGGCGACCGGCCTGTTCGATCTGCTCAACTTCCTCGACTTCGCCAGCGACTACAGCGACCCCTTCGCCAACGACTTCCGCCAGCAGGATGGCGAGCTGCGCAAGCAACTGCACGCCCTCGGCATGAGCGAGCTCGCGTTGTGGAAGGGACGGGATGGCGCCGATCTGTTCCTGCTCAACAACGTGCTGGATGCCTACACCCGCCTCTACCGGGTCGCCCGCTATACCCGCCCGGACGAGCTCGACGGCTATCGCAAACTGCTGGATGACTCCGTCATCGCCCTCGTTCGTCATCACGATCTGATCCCCGGCGGTCAGCAGAGCCAGCACCTGCTGGACGACATGTCACTGACCCTCTCCACCTACTACCTGACCTACACGGACCGCACCAGCGAAGCCTGCATCAGCGGTGACTTCGCCGGGCTCTGCACCCCTATCCGGGTGGAGGACGTGCTGCCGTTCGAGCACACCTGCTCGCCGACCCTGCGCCTGCGGGCCCAGGATCTGACCATGGATCAGGCCGAGGGGATCTGCCGTGAACTGGGTGCCGAAGAGCAGCAGTTCCACCAGCAGATGGAAACCGGCTGGCAGCCGGTGGCGGACGATCTCAACGAAGCGCTGGAGCTGGTGATCTTCGACTCCTCCGCCGACTGGCAACGCTACGGCAGCGCCCTGTTTGGCGGCGTCGCCACCGACAACGGCGGCATCTACATCGAGGGGGATCCGGCCCGTCCCGGCAACCAGGCCCGCTTCTTCGCCTACGAGGCAGAGTGGAAACGCCCCGCCTTCCAGGTGTGGAACCTGCGCCACGAGTACGTGCACTACCTGGACGGTCGCTTCAACCAGTACGGCAGCTTTGGCCACTACCCGCTCAACCGCACCACCTGGTGGTCGGAAGGGCTGGCGGAGTTCATCGCCCACGGCCAGTGCTTCGCCCGCGGCCTGGACAACGTCGCCGGTCGTCCGGCCAGCGATCGTCCGGCCCTGGCCGACATCCTGCACCTGGATTACGACAAGGGCGGTGAGATGGTCTACTCCTGGTCCTACACGGTGCACCGCTTCCTCAGCGAGACCGGTCGCGGCGCCAGCTGGCTGGCCATGGCCCGGGCTCTGCGCAACCCGGATCAGCAGCAGGCGATGAGCGCCTTCGAAGCCGAGCTGGATGCGCTTATCGCCAATGACAGCGAGGCCTACCAGCAGTGGCTCGGCCATGAGCTGCTGCCCTGGTGGGAAGCCAACAAGGAGTCTGAGGAGTGCAAGGCGAACGACTCGGCCCATTGAGGGTGAGCCATGAATGAGGAAGGGCGGCCATGGCCGCCCTTGTTTATGGCGCCCCTTGATGGACTCAAGATCGCGCCGGGCTCTGCGACAGCCTGTGCCCGAGTGACGCCATGGGGGCGCATCAAACCTGACGCGCCACGGCAACTTGTAATAGAATGGCCACCTGTCATCTCTTACTTCAGATCCGAACCGCACCGCGCATGAAGAAGTTTGCCAAGATCCTGCTCGCCTGCCTCTGCCTGTTGCTGGCCTCCGTTGCCGCACTGCTGGGCTACAGCGAGTGGACCGTGTCGGACGCCCGTCACTACACCTACGACGACGTCGATGCGGTGCCCTACAATCGGGTCGCCCTGGTGCTCGGCACCTCCAAGTATCTGATCGGGGGCAGCCCGAACCACTACTTCAAATACCGCATCAAGGCCGCTGCCGAGCTCTACAACAACGGCAAGGTGGACTACATCCTGGTTTCCGGCGACAACGCCACCGTCCAGTACAACGAACCACGCCAGATGCGGCGCGCCCTGATCCAGGCGGGCATTCCCGCCAGCGCCATCTACAGCGACTACGCGGGCTTCCGCACCCTGGACTCCATAGTGCGCGCCAAGGAGGTGTTCGGTCAGGCCCGCTTCACCGTGGTCTCCCAGGCCTTCCACAACGAGCGCGCCATCTTCATCGCCCGCCACTTCGGCATCGAGGCGGTCGGCTTCAACGCCCTGGATCCCAGCGCCTATCAGGGCATCAAGACCCGGGTGCGCGAGGTGTTCGCCCGCCTGATGGGGCTGCTCGATCTCTACGTGCTGGACAAGGGGCCCAAGTTCCTCGGCGAACCCATCATCATCGGTGACCCCGTCCCCTGCCAGCCCCTGAGCACCCTGGGGACGAGCCAGCCCTGCCTGCCCATTGCACCGCCCCCTCATAAGCCGAAGGCCAAGCCGGCAGCGGCAGTGAGCGCTGCAACCGCCACCAGTGCGGCGGCTGCAACCAGCAGTGCCTTGGCCACCAGCGCCGCCGTGCCGAGCGAGGCAAGGCCCGTGGATAACCCGGCTGCCGCCAGTGCGGCAACACCAACCAGCGGTGCCTCGGCAACCAGCAGCGCGCTGACCCCTCAATAGCAGAGACCCGCCAACAGGCGGGTCTCTTTCATTGGGCTCGGTATTTCCGGCGATCAGGCCAGCGCCGCCACGTAACGCCGCGCCACCTCGCTCCAGTCGATCACGTTGTAAAACGCGCCTATGTAGTCGGGACGCTTGTTCTGGTACTTGAGGTAGTAGGCGTGCTCCCACACGTCCAGCCCCAGAATGGGCACCAGCCCCTCCATCAGGGGGCTGTCCTGGTTGGCGCTGCTCACTACCTGCAGCTTGCCGCTCTGATCGACCACCAGCCAGGCCCAGCCGCTGCCGAAGCGACTCAGAGCCGCCTGGGTGAAGGCTTGCTTGAAGGCCTCCAGCCCGCCCAGGTCCCGCTCAATCGCCTCGGCCAGCTCACCGCCCGGCTCACCGCCCCCTTGCGGGCTCATCACCTGCCAGAACAGGCTGTGGTTGGCATGACCGCCACCATGATTGCGCACCGCCCCCTGCACGCTCACCGGCAGGCTGTCGAAACGGGCGAGCAGTTCGTCCACCGGCAGGGCAGCCAGCTCGGGGAGCTCGACCAGGGCGGCATTGAGGTTGGTGATATAGGTCTGGTGGTGACGGCTATGGTGGATCTCCATGGTCAGCGCGTCTATGTGAGGCTCCAGCGCGTCATAGGCGTAGGCGAGGGCAGGCAGGGTATGGCTCATGTTCGTTCTCTCTCTTGTTGGGCTCAATGCAATCGATGGGCGGGCTCGGTCTGGCACTGACATTGACCGAGGCAGCGCAAAATGCCGTCGTGATGACCGTGTTTTTGCACGAAGGCGAGCAACTCGGTACGGGTGCCGCGGCTATGGCGCAGGGCCGCCGCCCGCAGGGGGTCCGGGCTTGCGGGAGACTGACTGGTGGCGAGCAGGCAGTCGTGGACATGGCACAACATGTAGGCAGCCCTGTCCGGCAGCGTCATGGCCACCAGCAGATCCGCCAGGTTGTGGTGGGCCACCACCAGGGCGGCCACGGCTTCGTTCGCATCCGGCCAGCAGGCGAACTGCTGACGGGCCAACCACAGGGCCTGCTGATAATGGTCGAGCGCCCTGGCGTGCTCCCCCGCATCGAAGTGGCGATTGCCACTCAGGGTCTGCACCTTCCAGTGCGCCATGCTGTTGTCCGCGTCGGTGGCGCCGACCCATCCCTTCATCCAGGTTACCGTCATGACTCAGCCACTTAAATGATAATAATTATTATTTAACTTATTTGATGGGCGGACACAAGGAATAGTTGGCGCGGCATTTTTGCCCATATGGGTAGGGTTTTTCTGCAATCCCCGGTTTAGTGATCCCCTCCACAGATACATATGAGTTCAGCTACCATGCTGCTGCTACTGGCATGAGGCCGGAGGCTGCCGGAGCGCAGCCGGTTTTCACAAGGATGGTGAAGATGAAAAGATGGCTATTGGTGCTGTTGTGCGCCCTGCCCATGCTGGGCCAGGGGGCCGGTTATACCCAGACCCGCTATCCCATAGTGCTGGTGCACGGGTTGTTCGGCTTCGACAAGCTGCTCGGAGTCGATTACTTCTACGGTATCCCCCAGGCACTGACCCGGGATGGCGCCCGCGTCTATGTGGCGCAGGTCTCCGCCACCCAGAGTTCGGAGCTGCGCGGCGAACAGTTGCTCAAGCAGGTGCAGCAGGTGCTCGCCATCACAGGGGCGGAGAAGGTGAACCTCATCGGTCACTCCCACGGTGGCCCCACCATTCGCTATGTGGCCTCGGTCGCCCCCGAGCTGGTCGCTTCCGCCACCAGTGTGGGGGGCGTCAACCAGGGTTCGGAAATTGCCGATCTGGTACGCGCCAGGGTGGAACCGGGATCGCCAGCCGAGCAACTGGCGGTGGCCGCCGCCTCGGCGCTCTCCGGGATCATCTCGCTGCTCTCCGGCGGCAGCGACCTGCCCCAGGATCCCCTCGCCTCCCTTGATGCCCTGACCAGCTCGGGTGCCCAGCGTTTCAACCAGCGCTATCCGGAAGGGCTTCCCAGCCAGCATTGTGGTGAGGGGCCGCTGCGCGCCGCCAACGGCGTCTACTACTTCTCCTGGAGCGGGCGCGGCAACATGACCAACATCCTGGATCCGGTGGATCCGGCGCTGGCCCTGACCGGCACCTTCTTCCGCGAGCCCAATGACGGCCTGGTCGGGGTCTGCAGCAGCCACCTCGGCAAGGTGATCGGCACCGGCTACCGGATGAACCACCTAGACGAAGTGAATCAGTCGTTTGGCATCCATCACCTGTTCGACACCGACCCCGTGACCCTGTACCGCCAGCACGCCAACCGCCTGCAGGGATTGGGGCTATGAACAGGGGCGTGCTGATACTGGCACTGCTGTGCCCGACCCTGCTGCTTGGAGTGCTGGCGCTCTGCCCGAGTGCAGAACCACCCTTGGATGCCGCCCCCGAGCAGGGAGCCCTGCGCCACCAGCTGGCCCAGCGCCTGGAGCGAGGCGAGACAGACGAAGAGGACCCGCTGCTGAGTCGCTATCAAGGCTTCCTGGCGGCGGAGTCCAGCCTGACGGTGCCGACGGATCCCGGCCTAGCCAGCCTGCAGTTGCTGTTCGACGAGCGCGAGCAGTTGCGCCAGCAGCGCTTCACCCCTGCCGAGCAGGGGCAGCTGTTTGCCGAAGATCGGCTGATGGAGCAGTGGACCCTGAGGCGCAAGGCACTGGCGGAGGCCGACGACGCCGACAGGGAGGCACTCGGTGAGGAGCTCGCTCTCTGGCTGGCGGAGCAGCCCCAGTGGTTTCGGGAGGCCGAGGCCAATGGCCGCCTGCTCGGCGATCTGCAGCGCCTGGAGCAGATCTCCCCCGCCGAGCGGGACGCCGTGCTGCTGGAGCAACTGGGACCGGAGGCGGTGGATCGGCTGCGCCAGCTGGCGCAGAGCCAGCAAGGGTTCGAGCAGCAGTTGGCAGGTTATCTGGCGGAACTCGAGCCACTGCGCCCCCGGGATCGTGCCGAACAGCAACGGACGATCCTGGCGCGCTGGTTCGATCCCGGACAGTGGCGGCGGGTAGAGGCTCTCACCCGGATAAGGCTGGGGGAGCCAGCATCCGAATGAGAAGGGGCCCGTAATGGGCCCCTCTTGCTGGTTCTGTTATTGCGGCTTGTTGGCGCCCGGCAGCGGCTGCCAGGTGAGGCGAGTCACCTGGGTACCCCGCACCTCGCAGGTGAGGCAAAGATCCTGCCACCCCTTCTCCTGGCGCAGAGAGACCTCTCCCTTCATGCCCTGTTCGCTCGTCTTGAGTTTCGCCTGCTCGGCGATCACCTTGTCGCCCTTGGCGAGCGCCATCAGCTTGTCATTGCAGAGCCACCGGGCCAGATCCGCCCCCTTCGGTTTGGCGCCTCCTTCGCTGGCCTTCTGCTCCGCCTGGCTCGGCACGAACAGCGCGCTCAGTTCAGCTGCCCGCCGGGTGAGCCAGGCTTCGCGCTGCTGCATACTCATCTTGCTGACGAACTCCGCCGGCTGGCCCTTGTCATCGAGCCAGCGGGTCAGCTTGCCCTGGTCATCGAAGGCGAACTGGGCGGCCGGCTCCTTCACCCCGAACAGCTTGCCTCCCTTGAAGTAGTAACGGCTCTCCCCCTCCTGCTTGCCCTGCTCGTTCAGGATGGGCACGGCGATGATGACGGGGGCGCCGTCGATCCAGGCCTTGATATCTACACCGTCATGACTGAACTGGCGGGTATCGAGGGCACTCTGTGCCCCCTTATCCATCAGGGCGAACTGCTCGGCCAGGGTGGTGGCGAGCGAAGGCAGGGAACAGAGTCCCAGGGTCAGAGCGATCAGGGTATTGCGCATAAGTGTCCTGTGATGGGCCCGAAGGCCGGGTTAACTCTCTACCAGCCAGGTCCTCAGTCCCTCCCGGTGAGCGTCGCTCAGGGGACGGGATTGACGAGTCTGGTAGTCAAAATGGATCAGGGTCGTCTCGGCGGTCACCGCCAGCTCGCCGCCCTGCCAGGCTTCCTGCCAGAGCGTGAAGGAGCTGGTGCCGATGCGCCGTACCCCCGTCTTGATCAATACCTGCTGGCCATAGAACAGTTCCCGTTTGAACTGCACCGCATAACCCGCGATGATCAGATGCCAGTTGTGCACATCCAGCTCGGGAGAGAAGAGGCGAAACAGGGGATCACGGGCCGATTCAAACCAGACCGCCGGTACCGTGTTGTTGATATGGCCGAGGGCGTCCGTCTCTTGAAAACGGGGTTGGATCTGCATTTCCAGCATGGATATCGACTCCTTGTCGTGGGACCGCGCACAGGCTAGCGCGCCAACCCTCATGACTCAAGCGTCCCGGCATCCGGGTGGGAGCCGTCTCCGGTTTCCGCTGCCGCCATCCCCTGTTCGGGTCTGAGCCAGGCGCTGCGAAAATCGAACCAGCCGAGGGCCGTCATGCGCACCCCGTGCACGCCGACCCGGCTCTCCAGCTCCAGCCAGTGGTGAAACAACGGCACGAACCAGCCCTGGCGCTGCACCTCGGCCAGCAAGGGCCGCGGGCCGGGCTCGGCGCCGCTGGCACGCCACTGCGTCAATCCCTGCCACAAACGCTGCTGGCCGCCCCACACCTTGCGCAGCAAGGGGGTGCCCTGGAGCCAGGCGTAGGGGGCGAAGGCATGTTCGTGCTCCAGGTTCAAGGTACCGAGCCAGAGATCCACGTCCTCGTCCGTCCCGCTCACCCAGCGGCCGTAATCCAGGGTGCGCACCTCGAGCCGGATCCCCTGCTCCCCGAGCAGGCTGGCCATGGCGCCGGCACACTCCTCAAACTCCAGGTGCTGGTTGAAGCAGGCCAGCACCAGCCGGGTCGGCAACCGTGCAGGCCTCGGCTCCTCGGCGAGCAGTGTCTCGCGCCAGTGGGGCAGCAAGCCGAGGGCACTGGTCCAGCCCCGTTGCAGCTCGGGGGCGACCCGCCCCATCAGGGCGATGGGGTTCAGCAGCCGGGTCAGCCACTGGCGCAGGGCGGGATCCTGCAGCGGGGGGGATCTGTCGTCCTGCAGCAGGAAGTAGCAGCCGGATTCCAGCTCCGACTCACCGCGCATGGTGCCGAGCTCGGGGCTGTCGCGCCCCAGCTGCAGGTGGCTCTCCAGCCGCTCCGCCAGCTCCGGCAGCATCCAGATGTCGATCTCGTCGAGCAGAGCCCGCAGGCCAAAGTAGTCGTCGAAGGCCTCGAGGCACAGCTGCAGGGGATCGTTGGCAACCACCTTGTAGGGGCCGGTGCCGACCGGCTGCAGGGCAAAACCCGCCTCTTCCTTGAGCTCGCGCGGCAGGATCGCCGCCACCGGCTCCGCCAGCAGATGGGGCAGCAGGGGATCCGGACTGTCGAGATACATATCCAGGGTGCGCGGCCAGGGGCTCTCCAGCCGTGCGAGATGGGCGAACAGCGGGCG
Source organism: Aeromonas sp. QDB31 (assembly GCF_027707605.1). Lineage (NCBI taxonomy): Bacteria > Pseudomonadati > Pseudomonadota > Gammaproteobacteria > Aeromonadales > Aeromonadaceae > Aeromonas > Aeromonas sp. QDB31. Next base: position 236,311 of record NZ_JAPCIX010000005.1, read on the forward strand.
CTCGCGCAAGGCATGCAGGCTCTCCATTACATCTTCCACCCCCAGCTCGCGGCCATGGTGAAAACGCACCGCCGGCCTCAGATAGAAGCGCCAGTGACAGGGGCCGAGGCACTCCCAGTGGTGAGCCAGATCCCCCTCGATTTCCCCATTTTCCTCATTTCGCCGGGTCAGGCCATTGAAGATCTGCCGACTCAGGTGAATTTCGGAGCGGCGCAGGGGATCCGTGGGCAACAGCTGGGGCAGCGGACGATAGTAGGGCACCCGCAGGATCTGGCGCCCCTCCCGGGTGGCCTGGCCGAGCTGCTCGATGAGCAGCGGGGTGAGCAAGTCCAGCCGCCCTTCCGCCAGCCGCACCGCCTGGGTGAGCTGCCCCTGGCTCAGCAGATCCCGCAGCCGGCGGCGAGTCAGGCTCTCCTGATTGTCCAGCAGGATGAGCCGGGAACGTCGTCCTCTGCCCGCCTCGGCCGACCAGCTGAGCCAGCCCTGATCCTGCATGCGACGCAGCAGCAGGCGGGCGTTGCGCGGGGTGCAACAGAGCAGATCCGCCACCTCGGCGAGGCTGATCTCCTGCTCATCGCAGCCAAGCTGCTGGGCGAGCCGTTGAAATTGCTGGTAGAGGCGGCTGCTGGGCATAAAAGAGGAAATCCTGTTGATGAAGTTTGTCAGTTTTTACTTCCTCATTTTAGCTCAATACTGTTGGCGAACGTGAACACCACAGCACAGGAGCACCATCATGAGCCAGACCAACCCCCATGCACCGAACCGGATCCAGCAGATCCTGCGCCGCTACTTCCGCCGGATCCTGCCTCGCCCACTGACCCTGATCGAGGATCCCATGCATCAGCTCAACCGCCTGATGCAGTGGGACATGCACCAGATAGACGACAGGGAATATCGTCGCCGCCTCTGAATGGGCCAGGACTCAGGACGGGAAAGGGCGCAGCAGGATCACAACCCCACTGGCATTGCTTTGCCGGATTGGGTGGTTTACATCGGCGCAGGGCCTGCTAGATTGGACGTCTATCCATCTATAACTGCTACCCAGCAACATCCAACAAGGAGTGTGTGATGAAAGATGCGACCCTGGCCCTGCACCACGGCTTTTCCCACGATCCCACCACCAAGGCGGTGGCCGTGCCCATCTACCAGACGGTGGCCTACGAGTTCGACAGCGCCCAGCACGGGGCGGATCTGTTCAACCTGGCGGTGCCAGGCAACATCTACACCCGCATCATGAACCCCACCAACGATGTGCTGGAGCAACGGATGGCCGCCCTGGAGGGAGGCATAGCCGGGCTGGTGGTCTCGGCGGGTTCCGCCGCCATCACCTACGCCATTCAGGCGTTGACCGCCGCCGGCGACAACATCGTCTCCACCCCCCAGCTCTATGGCGGCACCTACACCCTGTTCGCCCACATGCTGCCGAGTTTCGGGGTCGAGGTGCGCTTTGCTAAAGATGACAGCGCCGAGGCCATCGCCGCCCTCATCGACGACAGGACCAAGGCGGTCTATTGCGAGAGCATAGGCAACCCGGCGGGCAACATCGTCGATCTGGCGGCTTTCGCCAAGGTGGCCCACGCCCGTGGCGTGCCGCTCATCGTCGACAACACGGTCGCCACCCCTGTGCTGTGCAAACCCATAGAGCACGGCGCCGACATAGTGGTACACAGCCTCACCAAGTACGTGGGCGGCCATGGCAACTCCCTGGGGGGCGTCATCGTCGACTCGGGCAAGTTCCCCTGGGCGGATCACGCCGAGCGCTTCCCCCAGCTCACCCAGCCTGAGCCCTCCTATCACGGGGTGGTCTATACGGACGCCTTTGGCCCGGCCGCCTTCATCGGCCGGGTGCGCACCGTGCCCCTGCGCAACACCGGCGCGGCGCTGGCCCCCATGAACGCCTTCCTGCTGCTGCAGGGGCTGGAGACCCTGAGCCTGCGCATGGAGCGCCACGTGGACAACGCCCTGCGGGTCGCCCACCACCTCAAGCATCACCCCAAGGTGGCCTGGGTCAGCTATGCCGGTCTGCCGGGTCACCCCCACTATCCGCTGGCGGAGAAGTACATGGGCGGCCGTCCCTCGGCCATCCTCTCCTTCGGTCTGAAGGAAGGGTATGAGGCGGGGGTACGCTTCTACGATGCGCTGAAGATCTTCAAGCGGCTGGTCAACATCGGCGATGCCAAGTCGCTGGCCTGCCACCCCGCCTCCACCACCCATCGCCAGTTGAGCGAAGCCGAGCAGGCCAAGGCCGGGGTCAAACCGGAGATGATCCGGCTGTCGGTGGGGATCGAGGCCATCGAAGACATACTGGCGGATCTGGATCAGGCGCTGGAAGCCTGAGTCAGCACAGAGCGGGCATCTGCCCGCTCTTTTTTGTCTGCCGGTGAACCACTTGCCTCGCCCGTTCGTACACACAATCCCGCCACCGAATCGAGGTTCCCATGATAGTCCTGCACCACCTGAACAAATCCCGCTCCCAACGCATCATCTGGCTGCTCGAGGAGCTGGGCCTGCCCTACGAGATCAAGGCCTACCAGCGCGACGCCACCACCTTCCTCGCGCCCCCCGAGCTCAAGGCCATTCACCCCCTCGGCAAGTCACCCGTCATCGAGTTCGACGGCCGCGTGCTGGCCGAATCCGGTGCCATCACCGAATACCTGATCGCCCGCCATGCGGCCGAGCGGCTGGCGCCGGCCACGGACAGCCCCGACTATCCCGAATACCTGCAGTGGCTCCACTTTGCCGAGAGCTCCGGCATCCTGCCGCTGCTGCTGGACATGTTCGTGCGAAAAGATGGCAGCCCGATGCGCTTCCTGCCGGACTACGCCAAGGCGGAGTGCGCCAAGGTGCTGGGCTATCTCAACGAGGTGCTGGCAAACCGCCGCTATCTGGTGGGGGATCGCCTCTCCGGCGCCGACATCATGAACTCCTTCCTGGTGGATCTGCTGGCCCAGGGCGGCCAGCTGGCCCGGTTCCCGCACCTTGAGGCCTACTGGGAGCGGCTCAACAGCCACCCGGCCCGCCAGAAGGCGGCAGCCCTGGAGCGCGAGCTGGATCTGGGAGCCTGATCCTCTCCCCTCAGTGCCCCACCCCGGAATGCAAAACGCCCCGACAATCGGGGCGTTTTCTTTGCGGAGCGGGTGCCGAGGCTTAGGGCGCGCAGGAAAGGATCCGCGCCGCATAACTGTCAGGATCGCTTCTTGGCGCCAGATCCCTGGTCTAGCAGGCGTGAGAGAGGATCCTGGCCACATATTGCCCGGAGCTCCCCTGGCTGCCAACAGCCCGGGCTTAGAGCGCGTGGGACAGGATCCTGGCTACCTTGTCGGGATCGATATCCTGCTGCTCCCCGAGGGCGGTCAGGCCGAAGCGTTTGAGGTTGGAGCAGATAGCCGGGATGCAGCTCTCTGTCAGACCGTAGTCGGCGAGGCGAGTGCCCACCCCCATCTGCTGGAAGAACTGCTCGGTGCGAATGATGGCCTCCTCGATGCGCAGCGCCCTGTCCTCGCGGCCGGAGTGCCACACCCGTTCGGCGAACTGGGCCAACTTCTCCTGCTTCTGGACCGATTGCTCCCGCAGTAATGAAGGCAGCACCACCGCCAGGCTCTGGGCATGATCCAGCCCGTGCAGGGCGGTGAGCTGATGACCTATGGCATGGGTGGACCAGTCCTGGGGCACACCGCGCCCGATGAGGCCGTTAAGGGCCAAGCTGGCGGCCCACATCAGGTTGGCGCGCACCTGGTAGTTGGTGGGCTCCGTCAGCGCCCGTGGGCCGTTGTCCACCAGCACCTGCAGCAAGCCCTCCGCCAACCTGTCCTGCACCTCGCCCCCCACCGGGAAGGTGAGGTACTGCTCCAGGATGTGGACGAAGGCATCCACCACGCCGTTGCCCACCTGGCGCGGTGGCAGGCTGTAGGTGGTGGTGGGATCCAGCACCGCAAACCGGGGCAGCACCAACGGGTTGTAGAAGGAGAGCTTGGCCTCCCCCCGGCTCACCACGGCGGCCGGATTGCTCTCGGATCCAGTGGCTGGCAGGGTCAGCACGCAGCCGAGCGGCAAGGCCGCCTTGACCGGTGCCTTGTCCAGCAGGATCTCCCAGGGATCCTCGCCCTCGAAGCAGGCCGCCGCCGCCACGAACTTGGTGCCATCCACCACGGATCCGCCGCCCACCGCCAGCAGGAAGTCGATGCGCTCGCGCTTGACCAGAGCCACCGCCTCCATCAACTGATCGTACTGAGGGTTGGCACCTATGCCGGGAAACTCCAGCCACTCCCTGCCCGCCAGCGCCTGGGTCAGCTGCTCATAGACACCGTTCTGCTTGATGCTGCCGCCGCCGTAGAGTACCAGCAGGCGGCTGCCTGCAGGGACAAGCTCCGGCAATGTGGCGATCTGGCCCTCCCCGAAACAGATGCGAGTGGGATTGGCATATTGGAAGTTGTACACGGCAGAGCCCTCGGTTGAATGCATGCAGGGGGATTGTGCGCCAGCCGACCCATCGGGTCAAAAAACGGGAGCAAGCCATCAAAATGGTGATCCGCCTCCTTTGGCATGATGGTACTCAGGTGTGACTTTGCTATGGTGTCACTGGAGAAGGGGTCACTCCCCTGCTCCATCATGGCACCTCTCACGGGGTTCTGTTTCCCAGTCATAGGGTCTAATCATGAAACTGAAGCACGCATGGATCGCAGGAGTGCTCACTCTCTGTGTCAATCCCCTGATACAGGCCGCCGAGGTCACCACCAATGTGGCCGTCACCCCGGGCCAGGCCAGCCTGGCCGAAGAGGTGAAGGCCGAGGCGACCGTTACCGCCATCGATCTCGCGACCCGCAAGGTCAGCCTGAAAAACGCCGAAGGCAAGACCTTCGATCTGGTTGCCGGGGAAGAGGTGACCAACCTCCAGAATCTCAAGGTGGGGGATGTGGTGGCGCTGCGCTACCTGCAACTGCTGGATCTCGAGCTGCTCAAGGGCACCGCCGGGGTGAGAAAACGGGTGGTGGAAGTAGACGGGAGCAAGGCGGCCGCCGGTGAGCAACCGGGCGCCGGGGCCGGCATGCAGGTGACCATCTATGCCGACGTCATCGACGTCGACAAGGCGCAGCAGACCATCAGGGTCAAGGGTGTGGACAATACCCTCACCCTCAAGGTGAAGGATCCGGCCCAGTTCGCCCTGATCGCCAAGGGGGATCAGATCAAGGCGGTCCAGACCACGGCAATCGCCATAGGGATAGTGCCAAAGCCCTGAGGCACGCCCTCTACGGCAGGGAGGGCACTGGCGCTCCCTGCTTCATCCTTCCCCGGCATCCGGGGCAACATCTTGCCCGGCTGGCACCAAAGATTGCCGTTCGAGTCATTGGTCTCAGGCCTGGGCGCTCTGTCCGCTCGACGACTTGCCGGTGAGCCTGTCCATGGCCGCCTTGAGCATGGCATCACACTGCTCGGTCAGGGCCCGGGTCTGGGTCTCCCGCTCTTCGGCCGCGAGCGTCTTGTCGTCGGCCACCCCCTTGATCTGGCTCTCGAGATCGTCAAATTTTTTGCGATCGAAGCCGAGTGCCTTGTCCACCAGCTGCTGCACCACCGTATTGCTGGCGCTCCCGGCCAGGGAGGCGCTCTTGCCGCTTCTGGCCAGATGCTCGTAAGTCAGTACCTGCTGCGCCTTGCCGGTCAGCACCTGGCTGGAGAGGCTGACCTGCTGATCCCAGCTCCCCTGCTGGCTGTCATCGCCACTGAGGGTGGCCAGGGCACGGCTGTGGGACGCACTCTGGGCGAGTTGCTGACCATAAGGTTTGATATCCATGAAGGCTCCACGCTGCTGCCGGCCAAACCGGCGTCCGGGGAGACACTCCCCGCCAATCACCATGACTCAGCAAGTTGCAGGCCAACTTGACCACTCGCTGGCAGCGATCTGGGATAGAGGGTGGATGACGCCAGACGGGGGCGGCGGGCGGGATAGAAAACAGAGCGAGAAGAGGCACCCAGGGGTGCCTCTTCTCATCCCGCCGAGACGGGGTTCAGCGACGGCTGATCTGCAGCGGGCCGAAGGTCTGGGCCACCGGCATGATCTCTATGCTGTTGATGTTGACGTGAGCGGGCTGCTGACTGACCCAGAGCACGGTATTGGCGATGTCCTCCGGCTGGATGGCCTGCACCCCCTGATAGACGGTGGCCGCCTTGGCGTCGTCACCGTGGAAGCGCACGTTGGAGAACTCGGTACCGCCGCACAGACCAGGCTCCACATTGGTGACGCGCACCGCGCTGCCCGCCAGATCGGCACGCAGGTTCAGGCTGAACTGCTTCACGAACGCCTTGGTGGCGCCATAGACGTTGCCGCCCGGGTAGGGGTAAGTGCCAGCGATGGAGCCGATGTTGACCACGTGGCCGCGATTGCGCGCCACCATGCCTGGCAGCAGCAGGCGGGTGAGCAGGGTCAGGCCACTGATGTTGGTGGCTATCATCTGCTCCCAGTCTTCGAGATCCGCCTTGTGGGCGGGCTCAAGCCCGAGCGCCAGTCCGGCGTTGTTCACCAGCAGGTCCACCTCGCACCACTCGGCCGGCAGCCCCTCGATGGCGGCGCGGGTGGCGGCCTTGTCCTGCACGTCGAACGCCAGCGGCAGGAACTGCTCGCCCAGCTCGTCGGCCAGGGCGGCCAGCCGTTCGGCGCGGCGACCGGTGCCGATCACCCTGTAACCCGCGTTCACCAGCAGACGGCTGATGGCTTCACCAAACCCGGACGAGGCGCCCGTTACCATTGCGATCATCTGAACCTCCATTGTGATTTATCTGGTTGAAACAAAAAAAATTCACTCATTATCCAGCTCGCGCCCCGTCACCTTGCGCCAGAGGAAGACCGACAGGTGCAGCAGCAGCAGGCCGCTGCCCCCCAGGGCAAACAGCAGGCCGGTGAGGGCGTTGACCGAGGTGTCTGCACCACACCACCACCAGACCAGCCAGCCCACGGCCCCGATGACGAAGGTCTGGATGGCGCAGATCGGGCAGCGCCCCAGCCTGGCCCTGATGGCGGTGGCAAGACAGTCGTCACAGCTCATGGCTCCCCCTCGATGTCGCGGCAGCGCGGCTCATGCTGACCCCGAAGGCGGTGGCGAGGCAGTTGTCGCAGCTCATGGCGGCCCCTCGATGTCGAGGCAGCGCGGCTCATGCTGACCCCGAACGCGGTGGCGAGACAGTCATCCCAGCTCATGACTGCCCCTCAATGCCAGAGGGCGATTCACGATGCGTCCCGCCCGGCTGGGCGCAGCGCCAGCACCAGCCGGTGCGCATGCTGGCCCGGGCCGTAGTAGTCCGGCAGCCTGAGCCTGGGGCGAAACCCCAGCCCATGGTAGAGGGTCTGGGCCTCCGGGTTGGCATCGGCGACCTCGAGCCGGATAGCCCCCCAGCCCGCTTCCCGGCCCTCCCGGATCACCTGCTCCAGCAGGCGCCGGGCCCAACCCTGGCGGCGCACCGTCCAGCGAATGGCGAGGGTCTGGATGATGAGCCTGTTCCAGCCCCTGTGCTCCAGCACGCTGAGGTAGCCCATCAGTTGCGCCTTCTCATCCAGCAGCAGCAGGGTGCGACCCCTGGCATGGCTGAGCAGGTAGTGCCAGCGGCTGCGGCCGAAGGCGACCTCGGGGGGAAAACAGTAGCGTTCCAGCTTCACGATGGCGCCCAAATCATCGGTTCGGGCCGCGCGCACGGTCAACACGGGGAGTCCTTGTTCGGTTATTTATCCTCAGCACCAGAAATGCGACTTGTATCACAAGTTACCAAGGCAGAATATTAGGCACTGTAACCTCTTGTTTCCCCTCGCGCCATTGTCGTGCTTGTCGGTGCATCGAAGCCCACTGGGGATCCTGCCTTTTCAGGCAGTCCTTTCTGTGGAGCCGAAAATATGAGTACCTATGTCATCGTCGACGAGCCGGGCGACTGGCCCTGCCGTGCCGATTATCTGCTGACCGCCCGCACCTATCTGCAACACGGCGTGCCCACCACCGGCGGCCGTCCCCGCATCATCAATCTCTGCCGCAGCCTGGAGCACCTGAGTGCGGGCTATTACTGTTCCCTGCTGGCCCAGGCCCGCAGCCACCACTGCCTGCCGGGACTGCAGGCCATCAGCCGGCAGCAACCCCAGCAGCCACCGGCCAAGCTGTGGCGCAAGCTGCAGGGCTGGCTGGCCCGCCAAAGCGAGGACAGGATCCGGGTACGCGCCATCTTCGGTCAGTGCGAACAGAGCGAGCTGGCGGGGCTGTCCCGCTACTACTACGGCCTGAACCAGCTACCGCTGCAGGAGCTGACGCTGAAACGAGGCCGTCACGGCTGGTCGGTGCGCCAGCAGCAGAGCCTCTCCCCCCTGGTGCTGAGCCCGCGAGAGCGGGAGCTGATGCTGCAGCACGCCCAGGCCCTGGTCGGTACCGGGGATGAGGAGCAGACGGCGCCGCTCTATCAGCTCGCCATCCTGATGGATCAGAACGATGGCCGGGCCAGCAGCGATGCCCTGGCGATCGAGCGCTTTATCCAGGCCGCCGCCGCCCAGGGGATCCAGGCCGAGATACTGGCGCCCTCCGCCATCGAGCGGCTGCCGGAGTTCGACACCCTCTGGCTGCGGGCCGAGACCGCGGTGGGCCACTACACCTTCGAGTTCGCCCGCCGTGCCGAGCAGCTCAAGATGCCGGTGATCGACAGTTCCCGCGCCATCCTCGCCTGCAGCAACAAGCTCTACCTCTACGAGCTGATGGTGCGCAGCGGCGTGCCCATGCCGCCCACCATGGTGGTGACCCGCCGTGGCCGCCACCAGGTGGACGAGCTGGTGCAGCGCCTCGGCCTGCCGCTGATGGTGAAGGTGCCCGACGGTGCCCAGGGCCGTGATCTCGCCATGGCCAGCGACGAGACCCAGCTCGCCCGCCTGCTGGACGAGGGGCTGGGCCGCTCCGCCCTGCTGCTGGTGCAAAGCCGGATCCCCGCCGAGTTCGACTGGCGCATCGGCTTTCTCGACGGCTCGCCGCTGTTCGCCTGCCGCCGTTACCGGCCGGAGCCGGGCAACCGTATCCGCCGCCGCAAGCACCCCCTCGACATGAGCCGGATCGAGGCGCTGCCGCTCACCGAGGTGCCGGAACGGGTGTTGCAGACCGCCCGCCGTGCCGTGCACCAGCTCGGCAACGGCCTGTTCGGGGTGGATCTGCGCCAGCAAGGCCAGGGCTGCGTGCTGCTGGAAATCATCGACAACCCCTGGATCCGTGGCGACATCGAAGACAGAGAGGCCAGGGATCTCTATGAACGCCTGGCCAGGGCCTTCCGGCAACGGCTGGAGAACCGGGGGCAGAGCGCCCCTGATCGACCATAAACAAAGAGGGCCCCGTGCTGGGGCCCTCTTTGTGATGGGACAGGCGTTATTGCAACTGCAGGAAGCGACCACTGAGGGGGGGCAAGTCCACCGTCAGGCTGCTGCCCCCCATGGCCAGGCGCTCGCCGCTCTGCAGATCCACCAGGGCGCTGCCGCTGCGCAGCTTGCCAACCGGCACGGCATAGCTCTGGGGCGTGGTGGAGACATTGAGCAGGTAGACTATCTGCTCCGCCGCCGTCTGCTTGATGTCGCCGTAGACGCTGCCCTCGGCCACCAGCTTGATCCTTTCCCCCTGATAGAGGGCGGGGTGGGCGGCACGCAGGGCCAACAGCTGGCCAAGCCACTGCTTGAGCTCGGCCTGCTCGCTGCTCGGTGCAAAGCCGGTGACACCGGGCACCTTGCCGTCGCTGCGAGCCACGTGATCGTCACACAGCCCCTGGGCCGCACAGTCGCCACCCACCTGGGCCGCAAAGCCCGGCACCTCGTCGCCAAACTCCTCGCCGTAATAGAGGGTGATAGGGCCGGAGCGTGCCGCCAGGAAGCTGAAGGCCGCCTTGTGACGCTGCCAGTAGTCCGCCGGATTGAAGTTGCCGCGCTCCAGCAGATCCCCGAAGCGCACCAGATCGTGGTTGCCCAGCATCAGGTTAGGCATGGCGTGATCCGGGTAGTTCTCCACCTTGTTCCAGCTGGCATCAAGCACGCTGGCCCCCTGGCCACCCTTGCCGGACTCCTCCACCGCCAGCGCCTGCACCAAGCCGTAGCGCAGCGGGAAGTCGAACGCAGAGGAGAGCGCCGGGTTGTCGCTGCTGCCGTAGGCCTCGTTACGGATGTCGTCGGCCCCCTTCCACACCTCCCCCACCATGTAGCCCAGGGTGCCCCACTGCTGGCCGGCAGCCTTGCGCGCCGCACTGGCCTGCTCCACCTCGCTGCGAATGGCGCGCCACTCGTCCAGCCCTAGCTGATAGGCCTGATCGAGGCGCCAGCCATCGATGCCGTACTGCTCGACCCAGTAGCGGGCCACTTCCTTGAAGTAGGCAAGGCTCTCGGGCTGATCGTAATCCACCAGCTGGCCAGGGTAGCCGGCGCCGCCACTCTTGAGGGCGGGCAGACGCCCCTCCGGCGAAGGCTTGCTCACCCCGACCCGGTTGACGTGGCCGAACACGCCGTCCAGGAAGACATGCAGCCCACGCTGATGGGCCGCCTCGACCAGTTTTTTCAACTGGGCATTGCTGCCGAAGTTCGGGTCCACGTTGAAGAAGTCGCAGGCGAAGTAGCCGGTGGCATCCAGCCGATCGTCCCCGGCCTGACCGGCACAGGAGTCGAACACAGGGGTCAGCCAGATGGCGTTGACGTTGAGGCTCTTGATGTGGTCCAGGCTGTCGATGATCCCCTGCAGATCGCCGTTGTGCCGGGAAGGACCGTAGCCGACACCGTAGTTGGCACTGCCGTCGCCATCGACGAAGGACTCCACCATCACCTGATAGGTGCGCAGGTTGCAGGCGGGCTGATCATCGCCGTAGCAGGCGCGGCTGTCCGAGGTGGGGGGCGGATTGACCACGGGGGGCTGGGGTTCGCTGCTGGAGCCCCCGCCGCCGCTGCCGCACGCTGTCAGTAACAAGGCGGCCCCGATCAGGCCGCCATGGCGCAACCTTCCTTGTTTCATTGTTATCTTCCCGCTGTGATGGTGCTGGCGCAAAATACGCCACCCTGGAGCCATGATAGCGGCCTCGCCAAAGCGGATCTGTGACTGAAAACGTTACCTGACTCAACGCGTTAGCAGGCAAGGCTCAATGCGTGTTGCGATCGTGGAAGGCGTCGCGCTCGTCGATGGGCTTGATCAGGTGATAGACCTCCTGGGCCGACAGGGTGAAGCCTCCAGGCCACTCCAGCTGGTGGCGGCGATTGATGAAGACCCGGGCGAAGCGACGCTCGGTGTCAATGGCGGCAAACAGGGGCTGGCTACGCCAGGGGGTCAGGTCCAGCACCCCGGTAGTGCCATCCGAGAGCACCACGAACAGGCACCAGTCATGCACATACTCCACATCGATGAAGACCGGCATCCCTTCGGCTCCGATTGAGAAAATCCGGCGCCATTATAGGCAAGCCTCCCGTCCCGCTTTGCAATGAGGATCACACAATGCCCAGTCATTTATGCTGTCTTTTGGCGACCCAGGAGCCCTCATTTAAAAATCAATGTTATCAATAGAGTCCAGTAGGGCCCTGCGCCGCAACCTTTCTCCGCCCCCATTGTCATAACCCTGCAATATAAAAAAGTTGTCCTCGGATGGGCATCAAAGAACAGGCTTTATCAGGAAAAACAATGACAAAAATAAGACATTGGCTGGGTCCATTTTGGCCCATCGCCATTTTTTCAGTGATCGCGCTCATCACCCTCTCCGCCAGCCGGGCAGGCCTGGGGCTCTGGCAACAAGAGCGGGTCGACGCCGTCGCCGGTTGGTCGCAACTGCTGCTGCAAGGTATCCGGGTCGACCTTGCCACCCTCTGCTGGTTGTGGGGTGTCCCCGCCGTCTTCACTATGCTGCTGGCCGGCCCCCACGCCCTGGGCCGCGCCTGGATGCAACTCATCCGGGTTTGGCTGACCCTGGGGCTCTGGCTGATGCTCTTCCTCGAGATCTCCACCCCCGCCTTCGTCACCGAATACGGGGTACGCCCCAATCGCCTCTATATCGAATACCTCATCTACCCGAAGGAGGTGCTCGCCATGCTGTGGGCGGGCCGCAAGGGCGAACTGCTGCTGGCCCTGGTGTTCAGCCTGCTGACTCTGGGGGGCGGCTGGTGGTTGAGCGGGCGCCTGATGCGGCACCTGAGCTTCCCACGCTGGACTCTGCGCCCGGCCTTCGCCCTGCTGATCCTGGCCATCGGCTTCCTCGGTGCACGCTCCAGCCTGGGGCACCGGGCCCTGAACCCGGCCATGGTGGCATTCGCAAGCGATCCCCTGGTCAATGCCCTGACGGTCAACTCCGCCTACTCCCTCTTCTTCGCCATCAAGCAGATGAGCAACGAGGAGAGTGCCGGCGAATTCTACGGGGAACTGCCCAAGGAGCGGATCCTGGCGCTGGTGCGCGAGGAGAGCGGCCGCCCCGACCAGGACTTCAGCTCCGAGACCCTGCCCAGCCAGACCTTCAACTCAGCCAGCCATAGCGGCAAGCCGAAGAACCTAGTGATCCTGCTGCAAGAAAGCCTGGGCGCCCAGTTTGTCGGCTCCCTCGGCGGCCTGCCGCTGACCCCCAACATAGATGCGCTGTCCCGGGAGGGCTGGGCGTTCGAGCAGCTCTACGCCACTGGCACTCGCTCGGTGCGCGGCATAGAGGCGGTGCTGACCGGCTTCACGCCGACTCCGGCCCAGGCAGTGGTCAAGCTCGGCAAGAGCCAAACCAACTTCTTCACCATCGCGGATCTGCTCAGGCAGCGGGGCTATGACACCAGCTTCATCTACGGCGGCGAGAGCCATTTCGACAACATGCGCAGCTTCTTCCTCGGCAATGGCTTCACAACCATAGTCGAGCAGAAGGACTTCAAAAACCCGGAGTTCGAGGGCTCATGGGGTGCCTCTGATGAAGATCTCATGGCCAAGGCCAACGACACCTTCGAGGCACTGCACAAGCAGGGCAAACCCTTCTTCAGCCTGGTGTTCAGCTCCAGCAACCACGATCCCTTCGAGTTCCCGGACGACCGCATCTCCCTCTATGAACAACCAAAGGCGACCCGCAACAACGCCGCCAAGTACGCGGATTACGCCGTCGGCGAGTTCTTCAGGAAGGCCAAGGCATCGGACTACTGGAAGGACACCCTGTTCCTGGTCATCGCCGATCACGACAGCCGGGTCGGCGGCGCCAGCCTGGTACCCATCCCCCGCTTCCATATCCCGGGGGTCATAGTGGGAGAGGGCATAGCGCCGAAACAGGATCCGCGCATCGTCAGCCAGATAGACATGGCGCCCACCCTGCTCTCCCTGATGGGCATAAGTGCCGACTACCCCATGCTGGGCAAGGATTTGACCCGCATGCCAGCAGACTGGCCGGGGCGCGCCATCATGCAGTACGACAAGAACTTCGCCCTGATGCGGGGCAAGGATGTGGTGATACTGCAGCCGGAGCGGACGCCGGAAGGCTTCATCTATGACGATGCCAGCGAGACCCTCACCCCGGCCCCGCAAGCGGATGCCATGAAGGATGCCGCACTGGGCCTGGTGCTCTGGGGCAACCTGGCCTACCAGCAGGGACTCTACCAGACGGCGCCAGACGACAGGCTCGCCCTCAACTGAAGGGATGAAGAAACGAAAAAACCGCCAGCTGGCGGTTTTTTCGTTTTTGCTGCCTCATCCTGAATATGGCCCCACCTTTCCTCTCTGAAATAGGATCCCCCGGTGCGGTGCATCGGGGGCTCAAGGTTGGCTGAAATAAGGTCTATCCACTGCCGAAGCGGATATGGGCTGATGGGGATCAGGCCTGGCCTTTCGGCCTCACTCCCAGGGTATGGCAGATGGCGTAGGTCAGCTCGGATCGGTTCAGGGTGTAGAAGTGGAAATCCTTCACCCCTTCCTGGCTCAGCACGCGCACCTGATCGATGGCGATGCTGGCGCCTACCATGTTGCGGGTCATCTGATCGTTATCCAGCCCCTCGAACCGCTGGTGCATCCAGCGCGGGATCTTCACGTTGGTAAAGCCGGCAAACTTGTTGAGGGTCTGGAAATTGGAGACCGGCAGTATCCCGGGCACGATTTCGGCATCGATGCCGATGGCGGCGCAGCGATCACGAAAACGCAGGTAGGTCTCCACATCGAAGAAGAACTGGGTAATGGCGCGGTTGGCACCGGCATCTATCTTGCGCTTGAGGTTGAGCAGGTCGGACTGCGCGCTCCTGGCTTCGGGGTGGCCTTCCGGATAGGCGGCAACCGAGATGTCGAAGTCGGCCTCGGACTTGAGCAGGGCGACCAGATCGGTGGCATACATGTCCGGCTTGTCGAGTCCGGGGGGCAAGTCACCACGCAGTGCCACTATGTGGCGAATGCCGCTGTTCCAGTAGTCACGGGCAATGGTTCTCAGCTCGTCGCGGCTGGCATCGATACAGGTCAGGTGCGGCGCGGCGATGAGGCCGGTGCGCTCCTTGATGTCCTTGATCACCTTGTGGGTGCGATCCCGGGTGCCCGAGTTGGCGCCATAGGTCACGGAGACAAACTTGGGTTCCAGCACCTGCAGTCGTTCGATGGATTGCCAGAGGGTGTTCTCCATCCCTTCGCTGTTGGGTGGAAAAAACTCGAAACTGACCGAAATGTTGTTACCCAAGTCAGCCAGACTCTGGTTGAGTGCCTCGACCTGACGCGCGCTGTGAAATCCCATCTGCTCTCTCCCTGTCCTACAACCGATTCCTGTACGTCAAAACGGATGTTTGGACGTCTAAACGTCTTTCTATCTTTATGAGAAAACGGCTCAAAGTCAACCTCGATTTACCCACGAAGGCGGGATAAGCGATTTTTTTATTTTGCAATTCAACCCAAGTCGCGAGCGGCCCCATCCCAAAATGTCCTCAGGCACGCTATGATGCGGGCGGATCGTCCTGGACGTTCTGAATCTGCGTGTGATTGTTTGGCCGGGTTTCCCGGCCTTTTTTTAACTTCTCCCCCTCCCTGCCGATAATCAATTCAAGCATTTGCAGGAGCCTTGTCATGGAAGATCACCCCGGTTTTGCCACCGATTTGCTGTTCGATCGCTATCAGGGCGAGGTGACGGACCATGAAGGGTTCTGGACAGTGCGCACCCCGACCGCCCCGGATTACTACTTCGGCAACTATCTGCTGCTCCCCACGCCCCCCAGCGACCGTGACAAGGGTTGGCTCGAAGCCAGCTTCGACAAGCTGATCGGCCAGGATCCCAGGATCCGCCATCGCACCTTCCAGTGGCCGCTGGCCGAGGGACAGAACAGCCGGGTCGCCGGCTTCGTGGCGGCGGGATACCAATACATGGAGTGCGTGGTGCTGGCACTGGAAGCCGCCAGCTGGCAGACACCGAGCGACCAGGACCTCGCCCCGGCCCGCCCCTTCACCCCTGCCGACTGGGATGACTGGCTGACCCTGGAGCTCGATGACAGGGACCCAGGTCATGAGGAGGAGAGCTACCTCGCCTACCTGCAGTCACGGCGCGACCTCTATCAGGCCATGATCGCCGATGGACTGGGACAGTGGTGGGGGATCTGGCATCAGGGTCGCCTGGTCGCCAGTTGCGGCCTCTTCTTCACCGGCACCATGGGGCGCTTCCAGCTGGTTCGTACCCATCAGGATTGGCGAAACCGGGGCCTCTGCCGTCAACTGCTGAGCCAGGTCGCCCGTCAGGGGTTCGAGCGAGCCAGGCAGCTCATCATAGTGGCCGACGAGCACTACCACGCCCAGCGGGTCTACCGCGCCCTGGGTTTCGTCCCGGTGGCACGTATCGGCAGCCTGTGCCGCTGGACTCACCAGCCATAGCCGTCTGGCGCAAATGAAAACGGGAGGCTGATGCCTCCCGTTTTTTTTCATGGTGCCGCCCTTCAGGGCTGCGGCGCTTCCAGCTCGCTGGCCAGCGCCTGCTCGACGTCGGTCGAGGCAGCCGCCGAGGGAGCCACAGCCGCAGACACGGGGGACGCGCTCAGCGCGGTCGAGATGGCCGCGGATGACGTAGCAACGGAAGCCTCAACCGTGGCGGGCGCGGCAGAGACGGCGGCGGGAGCCGTGCATTGGCAGTCCACGGCCTTGGCCTGCTGGCCTTGATGCGGGGCATACCAACCCTTCAGCCCCTGCTCCAGCCGGTCGGCGGCGGCTTGCGGCGCCATGGTGCCGAGCAGCACACTCTGACTCACCTCGGCCAGCTCATCCCCCAGCTTGGGGGTGCCGCGAGAGAGGATCTGGGTGGCGACCCGGATGGTAGAGTCACACTGATCTCGCCACTCCATCATCTCTTTGGCCGCCGGGTTGGTGGCCTCGAAGAAGTGGTTGGAGAGGGAGAAGAACCCCGGCAGCGAATTGGTATAGAGCTCGGCAAACTGGGAGGTGGTCAGCCACTGCAGGAAGGTCATGGCGGCCTCCTTGTTCTTGCTGGCCGGGTTCATCCCCATGCCGATGTCGGTGTGATCGGTGAAGAAGCAACCGTCACCCTGCTTTGCCACAGGGGGGCGCATGACACCGAAGTCCACCTTGCCGGTGAAGGGGGCTATCTCCCAGGAGCCGGCCGCATAGAAGGCAGCCTTGCCGGAGGTGAATAGCTCGTTGGTAGTGGCGTAGTCACGACCCTCCCCCCCCTCGCCGAGATAGGCACGCCAGCGGGCCAGCTCCTCGAACACCTTGACGTATTGCGGGTTGTCGAGCCGCTCCTGGCCGCCAATCAGCGCCAGCCTGCCATCCTCCCCCTTCCAGTAGTTGGGGCCAATGTTCTGGAAGCCCAGCTCGGAGGCGACCCAGCTCTCGGAGCCACTCATGGCCAGCGGCACATAGCGACCATCCGCCTTCACCTTGTCGAGCACGGCGAAAAACTCGTCCCGGGTCTGGGGCACGGCCAGCCCCAGCTCGCTGAAGATCTGCTTGTTGTAGAAGAAGCCGTGAATGACGGAAGCCATGGGCACGCAGAAGGTCTGGGCCCCGCTGTCGGTCTGCCAGGGGGACTGGGCGAAGCTCGGGAAATTCTCCATCCCGGCCATCTCGCTCAGCTCCGCCAGATGACCCGCCTTGAACAGGGCCAGGGAGTCATCGAACGGGCGGCAGGTGATGAGATCCCCGGCCTTGCCCTCCTTCAAACTGGCCCAGAGCGTCGGCATGTAGTCGACGTTCTGCACCCCGTTGAAGCTCACCTGGATGCCCGGATGAGCGGCCTCGAAGGCGGGGATGATCTTCTCCTCCCACAGGGCCTTGTCATCGATCCGCCAGCTTTCGATCACCAGCTCGCTGGCCATCAGCTGGCCACACAACAGGAGACTCAGGGCCCCGATCCACTTGTTAGCCATAAGTCCTCCTACACCTTGAAATGAGCGATCAATTGCTGCTGTTTGGCGACCAGATCCGCCAGCACTTCACTGCTGCCTGCCGATTCACGGGCCTCCCGTTCGGTCTCGTAGGCCACGTCCGCAATGCCGGCGATATGACGGGCCACCCCCTGACTGACCGAGATCTGTTCCTGGGCCGCATGGGCGACCTGATCCGCCATCGACTTGATGGCACTCATCCGCTCGGCGATGGATTGCAACGCCTGATCCATGGCCCGGGTCTGTGACACGCAACCCTGGGTCTGCTCCTGGCTGCGCCCCATCACCTCCATCACCTGCTTGCTGGAGCTCTGCAGGTTTTCGATCATGGCCTGGATCTCTTCGGTCGAGGTCTGGGTCCGGTTCGCCAGCGCCCTGACCTCGTCCGCCACCACCGCAAAGCCGCGGCCGGCATCACCGGCCCGTGCCGCCTCGATGGCCGCATTCAGTGCCAGCAGGTTGGTCTGCTCGGCAATGCTGCGGATCACGTCCAGAATACTGCCGATGTTGTTGCTGAATTCCCCCAGCTTGTGGGTGATGCCGACCGCCTCCTCCATGGCGCCAGCCAGCTGTTCGGTGATCCGGCGCGTGGTCGCCACCTGTTTGCGACCGGCACGCGCCTCCTCATCGGCCAGATCCACCTCGCGCTTGGTGCCGTCGGTGGAGCGGGCCACCTCGGTGGCGCTCACCTCCAGTTCGGTGATGGCGGCGGCCACCTGGTCGGTCTGGCTCTTCTGATCCTGCACCCTGGACATAGCCCTTTCGCTTATCTCGGCGGCGCGGCTCGCCTCCTCCACCAGATGGCGGGAACCGGCGTTGATCTGGGAGAGCAACTCCCCCGTCTTGTCCGCCAGGGTGTTGATGGAACGGGTCAGGCTGCCGAATTCACAGCGGCTCTGGTAGTCGATGCGCCGGGTCATGTCACCGGTGGCCATGCGATCCAGTGCCCGATCGATCAGCTGCAGCGGACGCTGTATGCTGCGGGCCGTGGTGTAACCGATGATGAGCGCGGCGGCGGCGGAGATGGCGGAAACGATCAGGATCCAGAAGCTGGCACTGCTGACGGCGTCATCGGCCCCGATCCGGCTCTGGCTGGCGATGCTGCCCGCCGATTTGCCCATCTCGTCCAGCAACGCCAGGCTGTTGACCAGACTGGTGTCGAGCTGCTGATTCAGGCTCTGCAACGAGGCGGCAAGCTGCTGGCCATTGCGCATGGTGGCCAGCAGTCCCTGCGGGCCGAGCGCCAGCTCCTGCATCCTGTCCAGATTGACGACGAAGCGCTGCCTCACGTCATCGGGCACCAGCACCCGCTCGAGCCGCTTGCGCGCCATCTCGATATCCTTGGCGAGCACCTTTTCCAGTTCGTTCAGATCTGTCTTGGCGTCGGCCCGACGGATGTTCTTCAGATCCCGGGCGATGCCGGAGGTGATGAGTTCGGCCTTGTTGCGCATGGAACGCTTGCTGGCGGTCTGCTGCAGCAGCAGATCGGCGGCCCACTGATAGGTGTCTTCGAGCCTGATAAAGGCCAGCTCCAGCTCATGACGGCGATCGAGGGCGGCTATCCACTGACCATGCTGGCTCAGCACCTGATCCGCCAGACCGTAGAACTCCCGGGTGGCCCCATCGACCTGACGAAAGCGCTCGCCCGCCTCGGCCACATCGTTGAAGCGGACCATCTCCTTGCTCTGGGCAACGAAGCGCGCCTGCTGCGCCTTGAACTGGCTGGCCAGCTGCGGCAACTGGGTGGCATCCTCGCTGGTCCTGTAGGTCAGCACCCAGCGGTTGCTGTCCTGCAGTGCTCCCTTGAGCCCGGCGACGGCGATCACCAGGGGAGTGGCACGATCCGATACCTGGGACAGTCCCTCATTGATCCCCCGGATCTTCAGAATACTGATGAAGCCCAGCAGAACCAGCAGCAGCAACATCAGCACAAATCCGGCGATGATCCGCTGCACGATAGATAAACCCATGGAGACATCCTCACTCGTTGGGAAATAAAGGGGTTAACGCAGAGGCTATCGGCACGCCGAGGCAATGGAAGAGCAATAAGTGACACTATGAGGGGCCGGATCACAGTTATTGCCCCGAGCCAGACAGAAAAGGGCCCGAACAGAGCCGGGCCAAAGAGACATGCTTGGTTGTCATGGCCTTGAGGCGGCCAACCCTATCATCAGAAGCGATAGCCGACGCCAAACATGAAGGCAACCGGATCGATGGAGGTGTTGATGGTGCCCACTGCGGTGTGCACGTCGGTGTCGATGTCGATGAGCCAGGCGGAGGCGTTGACGAACCAGCGGTCATTGATCGCCATGTCCAGCCCCACCTGACCCGCCAACCCCCAGGAGGAGTCGACGCTCACATCCGTGCCCGCCAGGGCCCCGCGGCCCTCTTCATCGAAGAAGGTGGTGTAGTTGATACCGGCACCGACATAAGGACGCACCTTGCTGTTGGCATCACCGAAATAGTACTGCGCCATCAGGGTCGGTGGCAGGTGCTTGACCTTGGCGACCTCACCCAGCCCCGGGGTCGACACCGAGTGGGAGAAGGGGGTCGCCGCCAGCAGCTCGACGCCCCAGTTGTCCGTCAGCATGTAGGAGAGAGTCAGCCCCAGCTGCATGTTGCTGTCGATATCCAGCTCGCCGGTGCCGAGGACGTCGTCACTGCTGGTCTGGGGGGAAACGAAGGCAAGACCGCCACGCACCAGAATGTCGCCGGCCTGGTGGGCCAGGACGGCGGGGGAAGCAAAAGCGGCTGCGATCAGGAGAGGAAGGACTTTTTTCATCACATATTTCCTTTTTGTTTTCTTTCTATGTTGTAAGCCCGAAAACTATAAAAGGATGTGAATGACTGGTTATTGATTTGGCTCAATAGTTATCAAGAAATAGATGGATGTACACAGCAGCTTCTAACAATCATGAAATCAACTCAAAATACTAAAAAACCATTTAAATACAGCATGTTGAAATATAAGCACACCATGAGAACAGGCTTAAAATATCAAATAAATACACCTTAAACGCGCTCACATTGCCTTTTAACTGTTGTTTAATTATGCCGGTCAGCGTATTTTATTAAAGCAATGTAGCCATGCTGTAATTTAATCTTTATGAAACCACAAACACGCAAAGACAAAATCATCGGCATCCTGGCAGCCATCTGGGGCATCGGCTCCTTCCTGTTTATCCTGCTCGGCTTTCTGTTTGCCCTCGCCTTCCTGATGCTGGCTCACTGACACTCCGCCGTCACCGCTCATACTCCCGGTGACTGTCCTGCCGTGCCCGATCCAATGCCACATTCAGCCACTCCCAGGCTCAGTGTCTGCGCCCGTCGCTGACGCCGGCCCGAGGAAAGATCCCTCGCGTCCCTCTCGATCGCCCACAAAAAAGGGGCCAAGGCCCCTTGTCTGTCTGATGTGCCCTTACTTGTTCAGCAAGGGGGCCAGGAAGCGCGCGGTGTGCGACTCCTTGCAACGGCTCATCTCCTCCGGCGTGCCGGTCACCAGGATGCGGCCACCACCGGCGCCCCCTTCCGGCCCCAGATCGACGATCCAGTCGGCGGTTTTGATGACGTCCAGATTGTGCTCGATGATGACGATCGTATTGCCCCGATCCCGCAGTTGGTGCAGCACCTTGAGCAGTTGCTGGATGTCGTGGAAGTGCAGACCCGTGGTCGGCTCGTCCAGGATGTAGAGAGTCTGGCCGGTGTCGCGCTTGGAGAGCTCCCGCGCCAGCTTGACCCGCTGCGCCTCGCCGCCCGACAGGGTGGTGGCGGACTGGCCGAGGCGGATGTAGGAGAGGCCCACGTCCATCAGGGTTTGCAGCTTGCGCGCCACCGCAGGGACGGGATCGAAGAATACGCGGGCATCTTCCACCGTCATCTCGAGGATCTCGTGGATGTTCTTGCCTTTGTACTTCACCTCCAGGGTCTCGCGGTTGTAGCGCTTGCCCTTGCAGACGTCGCACGGCACATAGACATCCGGCAGGAAGTGCATCTCCACCTTGATGACGCCATCCCCCTGACAGGCCTCGCAGCGGCCCCCCTTGACGTTGAAGGAGAAGCGACCCGGCAGGTAGCCGCGGGAGCGCGCCTCCTGAGTACCGGAGAGCAGCTCGCGGATCGGAGTGAACAGACCGGTATAGGTGGCCGGATTGGAGCGCGGGGTGCGGCCGATCGGGCTCTGATCGATGTCCACCACCTTGTCAAGATGCTCCAGCCCTTCCACTTCGCGATAGGGGGCCGGCGTGGACTCGGTGGCCTTGTTGAGCTCCCGGTGGGCGATGCGGAACAAGGTGTCGTTGATCAGGGTCGACTTGCCGGAGCCGGAGACCCCGGTGACGCAGGTCATCACCCCGATGGGCAGATCCAGGTTGACGTTGCGCAGGTTGTTGCCGCTCGCCCCCTTGAGCTTCAACCACTTGCCGGTGAGCGGGGTGCGCTCATCCGGAATGGCGATCTGCTTGCGACCGGAGAGGTAGTCACCGGTCAGCGATTCGGGGTTGGCGATGATCTCTTCCGGTGTCCCCTGGGCGACGATGGCACCACCGTGCACGCCGGCCCCGGGGCCGATATCGAGCACATGGTCGGCGAGGCGGATGGCATCCTCGTCGTGTTCCACCACGATGACGGTATTGCCCAGATCGCGCAGATGGGTGAGGGTCTTGAGCAGCCGCTCGTTGTCTCGCTGGTGCAGGCCGATGGAGGGCTCATCCAGTACGTACATCACCCCTACCAGACCGGCACCGATCTGGCTCGCCAGCCGGATCCGCTGCGCCTCGCCGCCGGAGAGAGTTTCGGCGCTGCGAGAGAGGCTCAGGTAATTGAGGCCCACGTTGACCAGGAAGCCGAGCCGCTCGACTATCTCCTTGAGGATCTTCTCGGCAATCTGGGCGCGCTGGCCGCTCAGGTTCAACCCCTCGAAGAAGGCGAGCGCATCGCCGATGGACTGCTCGGCGATGGCCGGCAGATTACGGTTGTCCACGAAGACATGGCGCGCCTCTTCCCGCAACCGGCTGCCACCGCAGCTGGTGCAGGACTTGTTGGCGATGTACTTGGCCAGCTCTTCCCGCACCGAGTTGGATTCAGTCTCCCGGTAGCGGCGCTCCATGTTGTGCAATATCCCCTCGAACGGGTGCTTGCGTACCACCACATCGCCGCGATCGTTCATGTAGCGGAACTCGATCTCGGTGCGGCCGGAGCCGCGCAGGATCACCTCCTGGGTCTTGGCTGGCAGATCCTCCCAGGGTGCCTCCAGATCGAACTTGTAGTGCTCGGCGAGGGATTTCAGCATCTGGAAGTAATAGAAGCTGCGTTTGTCCCAACTGCGGATGGCGCCACCGGCCAGGCTCTGGCCCGGATCGTGGATCAGCTTGGCGGGATCGAAGTACTGCTGCACCCCGAGGCCGTCGCAGGTGGGGCAGGCGCCGGCCGGGTTGTTGAAGGAGAAGATGCGTGGCTCCAGCTCCGACATGGAGTAACCGCACTCGGGGCAAGCGAAGTTGGCGGAGAAGATCAGGGGGGCAATCCCCTCCTCCCCGTCCATGGGCGCCACCAGCACGATGCCGCCGGAGAGGGTCAGTGCCGTCTCGAAAGACTCCGCGAGGCGCAGCGCCAGGTCATCACGCACCTTGAAGCGATCCACCACCACTTCGATGGTGTGCTTCTTGTGCAGCTCCAGCGGGGGAGGATCGGAGAGATCGCACACCTCCCCATCGATGCGAGCACGAATGTAGCCCTGGGCCGCCAGGTTCTCCAGCAGCTTGGTGTGCTCCCCCTTGCGATTGCGCACCACAGGTGCCAGCAACATCAGCTTGGTGCCTTCGGGCTGGGCCAGCACCTGATCCACCATCTGGCTGATGGTCTGGGCGGCGAGCGGGATGGCGTGGGTCGGACAGCGCGGCTCGCCGACCCGGGCAAACAGCAGACGCAGGTAGTCGTAGATCTCGGTGATGGTGCCGACGGTCGAGCGCGGGTTGTGGGAGGTGGACTTCTGCTCGATGGAGATGGCCGGCGAGAGCCCCTCGATATGATCCACGTCCGGTTTCTCCATCAGGGAGAGGAACTGGCGGGCATAGGCGGAGAGCGACTCCACATAGCGGCGCTGGCCTTCGGCATAGAGGGTATCGAACGCCAGGGAAGACTTGCCGGAACCGGACAGGCCGGTGACCACGATCAACTTGTCGCGGGGCAGAATCAGATTGATGTTTTTGAGGTTGTGGGTGCGGGCACCCCGGATCACGATTTTTTCCATCTTGTTGCGCGCTCGATACGGGAACCAGAGCGGGCCAGTATGGCATAGAGACTACTGGATGAATAGACAGCCTTTTATCATCCCATCCCGGTGCTCAGAGATACTCCTTGGCCCAGCTCACCGCCTGCAGGCGGTTCTTGACGTTCAACTTCTTGAACACGTTATATAGGTGGGACTTGATGGTGTGTTCGCTCACGAACAGGCTGTCGGCAATCTCGGTGTTGGAGGCCCCCGTCATCAGATGGCGGACTATCTCCTGCTCACGGGCCGTCAGCAGCGTCTGGTTGCGCAGGGGCTGGCCGCTTCCCTTGCGGTAGTAATCCACCAGATCGCACAGCAGATGGCGCGGGATCCAGTACTCCCCCTGCAACACCTTGCGGATGCCGATCACCAGCCTGTCCAGGTTGTCCTGACGGAAGAAGAGCCCACTGGTATGAGGCCACATCAGCAGCAGCTCCCGATCCGTGCTGGTCGGGGCATTGAGCAGCACGGCACTGGCCTCGCCGAAACGGCTGCAGATGGCCTTGCTCCAGTCTGCCTGCTGAGCCGACTTGAGATAGTCCAGATCGATCAGCAGCAGCGTCTGAGCTCCGGTTTCGGAGGGCTCAGGCAAGGCATCCAGCTCCCCGACCAGCAAGATGGACAAGCCAAGCTGTTCGCTGAGGTGACGCTGGAAACTGGTGGCTTGTGCATTATTTTCGGTGATCAGCACTAGGGGATATTCGGGCGTCATCAAGAGAACTTCCTTGCACATTCGAGTCGGGGTTTTCGGCAAGGAAGAGTACCAATCCCCCTCCTGGCTGCAGCATTAAAAAAGTATTAGACGCCGTTGTGATTCCTTTGAAGCTCAGCAATTTTCCAGCCAATACAAATGACTAGCACGCCCCCCCCATTTGGGGGGTCAGGTAGTGCCGACCACCACCATAACAGGCCTTGGCCGTCGTTGCAGCACTCTGCCCCGCCGTCCCCTTGCTGGTGGGCCCCTACCTCGGGTAAGTTACTCGGACGCCAGCGGCGGGGTTTGGTGCTCGCCGGGACAGGAAGGTGTGCGCTCATCTTCGCCAACTGGTATTATTGCAGGCAAACGCTGCGGCGGTGGCCGATAAACGCGTCGGTTGAATCTGGCACAGCCGTGACATGCGTGAAGATGAGGCCCATCCGTGGCGCACATCTCATTGCAAACAAACGACATATTGAATGGGCCCAGGCATTTGGCCTGGCCGGTATACATAAGGGTGGAAGAGAGATTATGGCCAGTCGAGGCATCAACAAAGTCATTCTGATCGGTAACCTGGGGCAAGACCCGGAAGTGCGCTACATGCCGAGCGGCGGTGCCGTGACTAACATCACCCTGGCCACCTCCGACACCTGGCGCGACAAGCAGACCGGTGAGCAGAAAGAGCGAACCGAGTGGCACCGCGTGGTGTTCATGGGCAAGCTGGCCGAAGTGGCCGGCGAGTACCTGAAGAAGGGTTCCCAGGTCTATGTCGAAGGCAAGCTGCAGACCCGCAAGTGGCAGGATCAGAGTGGCCAGGAGCGTTACACCACAGAGGTGCTGGTTGACAGCTTCACCGGCGTAATGCAAATGCTGGGCGGCCGTCCGCAAGGCGGCGCAGGCCAGGGCATGGGTGGTCAACAGTCCCAGGGCAACTGGGGTCAGCCACAACAGGCCGCCCCCCAGCAAGCGATGCAACGCCCGGCCGCCGCCCCGCAGCAGAATATGCAGCCGCAGGGTGGTTATGGTCGTCCTGCCCAGCAGCCTCAGTCTGCACCGCCGGTCTACAACGAGCCGCCGATGGATTTCGATGACGATATCCCATTCTAGATCTTGTAAAAGATGAAAGTGTAAGAATAAATCACTTTCACCATCTTGAGTGCAAAGCAACCCAGCAGAAATGCTGGGTTTTTTTATTTTTGCATTTCACTTGCCATCGCGATTTTCAGCACTATAACTTTATGTATGAGGAAAATGTAAGATTAGGATGCACAGTGTACAAGCTAGATAGATTGATTTTTGCAAATGGTGAACGTTATCCAGTCTTAATGGGCAATGATGGTATGCCTCATTTTCTTGCAACCCTCTGGGTGACAACAAAACTTCGTAGCAGCTTGTCGGTGAATACCATTTCAAATCGCCTAGGTGCATTAAAGTGGTTTCTTCAATGGGAAGAAAATAAACACAGAGACCTGTTCTCTGAGTTTCAGAAAGGTAAGTTTCTTAGCGACACTGACATTGACAACATCAGAGAACATCTCAGTCATGATATTTCTCATTTCAAAGGCTTAGCTAAAAGCAAAAAAACCAGAGATAAGGTCATTGATTTATTTAACACCCCAAGACTAATCAGTGTCACCCCCACAGTGGGACGTAATAACATTTACAATCGTGTGACAGCTATTGCAAGTTATTTAGATTTCATTGCTAGAGTAGCTGTACAGAACTGTAATAGCACTAAACTGCTCACAGAAATTAACAGTATGAATAAGCGCATACTTGCTGTTCGCCCTAAAGGCAAAGGTAAGAATGTTTTAGATAAACTAGATGGTAAAGACTTGCCAGATGGATTAATTGAGGAATTTATGGCTGTGGCACAATTTGACCACCCAAAAAATCCGTTCAAACACGCTTCGACAAAAAAGCGAAATCATCTTATGTTTTTACTTTTAAAAGAACTAGGCATACGAAGAGGTGAGTTACTCTCACTATCTATTGAATCGAACTTTCTAATGCTTCACGGCCCCCAAAAATTCATATGGGTAAAACGCCACCATGATGACATATATGATCCTCGCAAAAATCAGCCTGTAGCAAAGACGAAAGAAAGAATGTTGCGAATTAGAGATGAAACTGCGGCACTCATTGATGACTACATCATAAACATACGGGCAAAGACTCCGAACGCGAACAAGCATCCATACTTGTTTGTTACACATAGGAAGGGGAAAACTCAAGGACAGCCAATATCGACCAGCACATTTGACAGTATCATCGTGCCAACAATGAAATCTGTGGATGAGCGGTTCAAATCGATCCACCCACATTATTTTAGGCATAACTGGAACCAGTGGTTCTCCGAAATAATTGACAAAAACAATGATCTATCTAAAGACCCAAACAGTAACCGTAATTTTATTTCATCTAGTGAAGAAGCAAAAAGCCGAATGTATCAAATGGGGCACACATCAGAGAGCTCTGCCAAACCATATGTTGAACGCCATATTCGCAATAAGACAAACAAGCTAGTGCTTGAAGAGCAAGAAGAATTACAGAGACTAATTATTGAATCTCAAAAAAATAGAGGATATGAATGAATAAATATGATTACATTGAGGAAGAAAATGACGATCTCCCATCAACATTCAGCTCAAAAAAATTAGTATCAAAAGATGGATACAGCTTTGACTTTCACTCAGAATACTGGATGTTGAATAAAGATGTCAGCATTGCATTCATGCCGGATGTTTTATCTATGGAACCAAAACTGCTGGATGGATTTAAAAAAACACTAGCAACCTATGCTGAAGAACAATCAGCACACCATACATCAAATATGTATCTACGCTTTCAACGACTATTGCGAGACACTAAATTCAAAAATCTAGATGAGGATGTATTGCTCAATTGGCGAGCGATGCTTGATAAAAACAATGAATGGTACTTAGGTGCACTCCGTGGTTTTCTTATTAGCTGGAATGAATATGGATATTATGGTGTAACAACAGAGATGGTGAAAACACTCGAAATACTAACTCTATCAGGAAACAAGAAAGGAGTGTCTGTCGCTAATCGTTGCCCTGAAACAGGTGCCTTTACTAGCAATGAGGTACTTGCATTAAATCATGAACTTATTCGCTTATTCAGGAATAACTATATCTCATTTCAATGCTATGCATATGTGAGTTTATTGCAGGCTACTGCTAGACGCCCCACACAGTTACGACAAATAAAGGCTGCTGATTTATTTAAAGAACATGATCATAGTAAGAATGTGACAAATTTTTACCTCAATATACCTAGAGCAAAGCAGCGTGGTGGTGGGTTTCGTTTCTCTTTTAAAAAATTCCCCATTACGGAAGAGCTCTATCTAACGTTGCGTAATTTAATTAGAGATGAAACAGAGAAGTTTGAATCAAAACTCTCAATAAAACTGACTGCTTCTCAAGCAACAAAAATCCCATTATTTATTGATTGGGCAATGGTTTTTGAGTTAGCGGTTAAAAAAACATCTTTGACTGATGATTTATTAGATACTGACATTTTAAATATGTCATCAACAGATCTAAGAGAACACCTGCTAAAAAATTTCCAAAGAAAACAAAAAGCTATTTCTGAAAGAACTGGGGACTATATTCATATAACGGCTAGGCGGTTTCGTCATACAAGAGGAACAAACCTTGGTCGAAAAGGTTTGGGGCCGTTGATCATAGCGGAGGCATTGGATCACAACGATACACAAAACGTTAAGGTCTATACGGAAAATACCGCAGATACCGTGACCTATATTGACAAGGCCATTGGCAAACAACTGGCCCCCTTTGCTAATGCATTCCTAGGTCGCATTATCGTTGACTTAGAGCAGGGTGAGCGAGGACATGACCTTGCTGCTCGCATACCAAACAAGGATAACGATATCGTAGGAGCATGCGGCACCAATGACTTTTGCGTTAAGGGGTATGAAAGTTGTTACACTTGTGAAAAATTTAGACCATTATTAGATGCTCCTCACGAGAAATTCTTATCCCATCTATATGCAGAGAAAGAGGTAAGGTTGAAAACGACAAAAAGTGAAGAGTACGCGGCAACAAAAGATAGGCTAATTTTAGCAGTTGAATGGGTTGTGCAGAAATGCTTTGAACTGAAACAACAACGAGCATGAGGATAGTCAGTGGACAGTAACATTTTCCATTTTAAGCCTGCGATAGAACTGAATTCAGAAGCAAATCTAGAAAAATTCATTCAAAGTAGCAAAAACAAATTAACTGTTTTCGGTGAAGATTGCTGGGATCATAATTTATGGCACACTTTTCACAATACTCGCCGTGTTGTTGCCCGTTTCTCCACAAATTTAGAGCCATCAACTTCCTATAGTTTCTCTCCCCTAGGTGCACCATTTATTGATTTTGCAAAAGCATACATTCGCTACATTTACGCATTAAAACCCATAACAACTCTTCACAGACATTTCGAAGCTATTCGAATACTTGAAGAAGCATTGATTCTATCAAAACATAAAGCAGATATTCTGATGCTCGATGGCCTAGTTTTAGAAAGGCTAGGCGATATTTTTAATAGACGCATATCAAATCTGGCAGGTCGAAATAAAGCGGGCTATCAAATGGAGCTTCTTCTTAATTTCTGCCGTGACAACTTTATAACACCGAGTCTTCCTGGGTGGTCAAATCCATATCAAAAAGTAAAAGATTTAACTATTCAACTTGACGAGAATGGAAAAGAACATCGTAAAAATAAATTGCCCTCAGAAGAGGATATGATGTTATTTGCTAAGTTATTTCATGACGCACCTTCATTAGGTATTGAAGCAGAATATTTTACTTCTGCAATAGCATTGCTCATGCAAGCACCATCCCGATGCTCTGAGTTATTCTCATTGCCTATAGATTGTACTGTATGGGAGGAGAATCGCAGCGGAGAACTTAAACTTGGAATACGTTGGGTGCCTGCCAAAAATGGCAACGAAGGGATTAAATGGGTTCCTACTGTCATGCAAGATGTAGCTTTGGAAGCTATCGAACGATTGAAAAAAATTAGCATGCCTGCACGGGAGGCTGCGATGTATGCAGAAACGCATCCAGATAACAATGGGAGTATGGTGTATATCAGTAAATTGGTTAACTGGCCTTTTGTTGATAACGCAAAAAAAGTTAAGGCCTCAGAGGCTTTGTTACTATATAGAGACCGTGAGTTACATGCGGAACATGATGTTATTCAACACTCGTTTGTTTTACCTACGGTGAACATAATTAATGCAAGGATTTCTAGGTCTGAGGCCAGAAAAGGAGTCCACCTTTGGAAGAAACATAACATATTACGAGAGGATGGCTCACAACCCGATATAACATCCCATCAAGCTAGGCATTGGCTCAGTACCAAAGCTGAACGGGGTGGGATGGATGAGTTGACGCTTGCAAACTGGGCAGGGAGAGCAAGAGTTGCTGATAATGCCAGCTATGATCATCGCACAGAAGAAGAAAAGTCCAATGCAATTGCAGTTATTACTATCCCTGAAAATGCAAACACGTTGGAAAAAATAAAATGTAACCTTCCAATTAGTTTCGAGGAAATCGGAAAGAACCTTACTGGTGCAGCGATAGTAACAGAGCTAGGCGTGTGTGAACATGATTTTGCCATGATTCCATGTCAGCGAAACGGTGACTGTGAAACCTGCAAAGAATTGGTCTGTATCAAAGGCTTCAGTAGCTCATTGGAGCTGTTGAAAGTACGAGAAGTTCAAGTGGCAGCTCAACTCGAAAAAGCACAGCAAAGCCATAAAATGGGGGCCTTTGGTGCTGACCGCTGGGTTAGCTCACACGGTTGGCGACTTGCTCATATTAGAACAAAGATCCGGCTATTAGAGGATGAAAATGTTCTTGATGGCACCCCCATTCGTATTCCTGATGTATATGATCCCTCGCCAGCCAAGGTTGTTCTTTTAGAGAAGGGGCTTAATATTGAAGTTCAATCGCCTGACTCTATCGATTCTAAAGCGTTTAATATTATGGGTGATTTGTTATGCCTAAAATAGTTATCACAGAAAAAAACCTGCCTAATATACTAGGTCTAATTAATACTTGGGAAGGAAAGTTAACTTGGGACTTGCTCTGTCAAAAAGTTGCCATAATGATTGATGTTAAAGGTGGCGTCCAACGTCAATCATTATCCTCTTACAAAGATATTCAAGATGCATACTCGCGAAGAAAGACATTTTTAAAAGAACGTTTTTCTCAACCTGAGCCTACCAAAGAGCGTGATGTAACGCTTGAGTATCTTATAAAAAAGGTTGCTCTTTTAGAGAATGAATTAGCCAGATTAAATAGTTTGAATGATGCATACAAACAGCGTTTCATAGTATGGCAATATAATGCTTACATGCATGGTGTCAGAATGACATCAATTGATAATTTTCCAACAGATAGTGCCGAGCTAAAAAAATTACAGGATATGCTTGGAAAGCCGCTTATAGAAGTTAAACGCCGCACAGGAGGTCAATAATGGCGAGTGGTACAGAAAAAGCCAAAGCAACCGTCCAGGCGTTTGAACTATGGATGGCAACCCAGACTGATGAGACGTATCGACAATTAAGTTACAGGGGCAGCCTCAGCCGCAGTGAAATCACGAAAGCTATTGGCTGTGGCCGCTCTGCCTTAGTGCAGAACCCTGAGCTTCGTAGGCAATTGCAGAAATTGGAAGACCAGCTTAGGGAACACGGGGTGCTTCCGCCACTCACCGCTCAGGCCATAGCGAGTGTAGCTCATCCAAAGGTATACGACCCTACGACTCATCGACGCCTACTTGATACCAAACGTGTATCAATATTGGAGCAGGAGAATATTGAACTGAAAGCGCAGCTAAGGGAACTAAAAGCCAGACTGGAGCGCTTCGGTGAGCTATCTGAGACATTGGCCGAAATGGGGATCTTGCCACGATGAACCAATCTCTCCATTCCGAACTATTTCGTGTTACCAGTATCCCATATAGCTCATCCAGCTACGTGATTTTCTCTGGAATACCACTTAATGACGAGACCAGCCAGATCAAGGATGGCAAATACTATGTGACCATTAAAGCGCGGCCTGACACTCTTCCGGCACAACCGTCACAGGGCCAGCAATGGACAGTCCATGGCAAACCTCTCATTGAGAGGGTCGAGATTGGTGATGTTGTGATGCAGCAACATACCTATGAATCACCTGAGCACGTGATATGCACCCTGCCGGAGACAGGTGAGCAGCTGATCCAGTTCATTGCCAAGGAGCCTGATTTCAAGGGAATTGGCCTCGGTAAAGCCAGGGCGTTATGGCAACTACTCGGTGAGCAATTTCACGCCACCCTGCGCACCGACACACCAGAGTCCAGAGAGCGCCTCAAGGGTATTCTGAGTGATGTATCTATTGATGCCCTGTTCAACGGCTACGCAAAATACAAAAATCTGAACCACTGCAATTGGATGGCAGAGTGTCGGATTCCCTCACCCATTCAGCAGCGGATCTTGAAATTTCATGGCGAAAGCTCCGTTGATGCAATCAAAGCGAATCCCTACCTACTGGTCGGCTTCGGGATGGGGTTTGAAGACGTGGATGCGCTTTCTCAAACGAAGTTTGAGGTAGAACTAAAAGATCCGACGAGGCTGAGTGCCGCCCTGGAGTTCACCATCCACGCGGAAGTGGAAAAAGGCCACACCTACACCACGCAGGCCAGGCTTCGCCCCCTGCTGACCAAATTGCTTGGTGACGGCGAGTTGGCAGCACAAGCATTCAAGGCTGGTTACCACCAAGCCCAGTATGTGCTGAACCATGAAGCAGGCACCTATCACCCTACCGCACAATTGCTGATGGAGACTGTTGTTGCCAAGCGGCTGTTGAAACTTGCTAAACAGCAAAATCGTTACGATGAGTCCACCAATGCTGCGTTTCTCGCAGCGGTTAATGAGCTGCCCTATGAATTGACCGCGATGCAAAATGAAGCGGTGCTCACCGCGCTAAACAATGCGGTGAGTTGCATCACGGGGGGCGCAGGAACTGGCAAAACCACAGTGCTCAGAACGGCACTGCGGGCCTATGGCAAAATGGGCTTTGAGGTGCATGCTGTCGCCCTTTCTGGACGCGCAGCAATGCGCCTATACGAGTCGATAGGCTTTAGGACGATGACCATTTCCGCCTTGTTGCGGCAAGAGCCCATAGAACCATCTGATGGGTTTCCCAGCCATCTGCTGGTAATCGATGAAGCATCCATGATCGACCTGCCCACCATGTATCGGCTCACCAACCATCTGCACCCCACCGTGCGGATCATATTCACGGGTGACCCAAACCAGCTACCTCCGATAGGATGTGGCAAGGTGCTAGCCGATATCGTTGCATCACAGGCCATTGCGAACGTGACCCTGGACATCGTTAAACGCCAGAAGGGAGCCACAGGCATTCCTGAATACTCTATGCAGGTCAATCAAGGTCTCATACCGGAGCACTTGAGCATGGGTAACGTCTATTTCCACGAAACATCCAAAGAGAGGATCGCCCAAGTCTGTGCCGAGTTATATCAGCAATCCCCCGAGAACAGCCGAGTGGTAGGTGCGACCACCGCTATGGTGGCGGAGATCAATAATCTTATTCAGGAGGCCGTCAACCCTGATGGTGCTCGGATGATATTTGAGATGTATGGCGAAACCTACCGCCGCAACGATTTGCGCCAAGGAGATGTGATCCTCTTCACTCAGAACAATTACGAGAAAGGCATTCAAAATGGCTCGCTCGGAACGCTAACTCGCGCTGTCGGGGCTGGAGATGACTACGGAGTGGTTGAACTGGACACAGGCGAGAGCGTGTATGTCACCCAATCCCTGCTGGACTGTATGAGGCTGGGCTACTGCATCACACTCCATAAAGCTCAGGGTTCGCAGTTCCCACGCATCATCATCGCGCTGCAAAAGGGGAGGATCGTTGACAGGGCCTGGCTCTATACCGCAATAACCAGGGCCGAGCATGAGGTCCATATCGTGGGCAGCACAGCTGAGTTTGCAGCCATCACCAAAGCGCCCAGCAATGCCCATAACCGGAACAGCTATCTGCGTGATCTGTTGAAGAAATGAGAGGAGATTGATTCCCTTGGGGAGCGACTACGGGTACAAGCGGAGATAAGCGGTGCGTCAACGCGCAGCGTTGTCCACGGCTTATTCCGTGCTCTTGCGTAGCAAGATGTGCCCGTAGCTGAGCGATCGGAAGGGCTAGAACCTTAAAAATCAATACCTTACAAGGCCTTGACATAGTACCACCAGAGTCTCTTTTGTACCAAGAACGAACTCCAACGTGAGTCATCAATTGACCTTCGCTGATTACGAGTTCAACAGCAAACGCCGCCAGACCCGTAAAGAAGTTTTCCTCTCTTGAATAGAGTAACTGCTTCCCTGGCCCTGGATGCTGGTCATCATTACGCCCATCTATCCCAAGGTCGGCAATGGCCGTCACCCCTAACCACTGATGCAAATCCAGCCATAAGAACCTTCTCTAAAAAGGCTGGGTGCAAAGTAAGTGGTCAAGTCAGTGTAATTACCCACGAAAGGCCTCTCGCAATTATGATAGGCATGGCCCCGTGGGCGCGGGCATCGGACAGACTCAGGAGCAGTAACATGAAGCATCAAACCCTCACCGTGGAAAATAGCCGCATTCGCGTCACCGTCAGCCGCGAGATAGCCGATAAATTCCTGCCAACCGGAGTTATCGGTCGCGATGAGTCCCCCGGTCAGGCGCAACGTGGTCGTCTGCTTTCTGCCGCGATGGGCAAATTAGCCAGCGCAACCGAATTACGCCTTCGGCTCACTAACGATATCGAGCGGGCTGATGTCATCGCGCTGGCCCATAAGCTCCTTGTCCGTGACTATCTGGAGGAACACAGTCACTACAACGTCAACGAGGTGATCATGCGCCTCGAAGAGGGTCACCTCATGCACAAATACATGGCCCAGGAGGTCACTCTCGCCAATGAGTACGCTCGCGGTGTCTTGAAGACTATTTCGCAAGACGACGCCCGCCTTTACGTAGCGCCAAAGGTAATGGCCGGGGTACTCTCCCCCCATGAACGCAGGCAACTGGAGACCCGCGTTGAACTCCTGCTAAACCGCATTGGCATCAATGCAACTGAGGCACTAGATAAAGCCCGTCACGCCTTGCAAGCGCAGGCCAACATCGCGCACCATTATCACATGTGTCGGGCCAATATGACGGGTTGGAAGATTGAGGTCATCGGGGAACTACCGGCTCAAGTGGGCCTATCTCGGTTGCTGCCAAAGGATGATTAATGGATCGCAATCCCAGACCCACCTACCAGCTCACCTCTATCCACCGAGTAGGGCGCCAGAATTTACGGTGCTGTACAGCATTGTTGCTCAAATTCTCTGCTGTACATCGCTCTTATTTATCGGGTGGATTACCCTACCTGGATGGAAAAACCTCAGTATAATCAATGCAACTACATATAATCCGCAGCCAATTATCCATACCCATCCATTCCACGTTTCGCGGGTTGCACTATACAAAAATGCAAAAACAAGTGGACCGATTACACCTGTCAGGTGGGTCAAACTGGTCAGCACCCCTTGTAATTGTCCCTGTGCTACCTGACCGACACGAACAGATATAATTCCCTGCAAGGCGGGAAGTGTGATGCCACCACAAGCTAGTAACAGCAAAACCGGCCAAACCATCCAGCTTTGTGTAATGACCGCCAATAAAAATAGGCCACAACCGTCAGCCAAAATGCCAACCGCTATAGCTTTCCGTTCTCCCAAATGTTTAGCGATAAAACCAGCAGCAAGTCCTTGAAACAGTGCGTGTGTCAGCCCGAACACAGCCAATGAAACACCGACCATTACGCCATCCCATGCGAAGCGCTCTTCTCCGAATAAAACCCATAATGTTGCGGGGATTTGGCCAATCAATTGAATGATGAAAAAGACAACTAACAATCCCGATAATGGGGAGATCATCTCGCGTATGGAGGATGTGGTTTCATTGATTGTTTCATTCTTTAACTCGTCACTAACCTGATTAGCATTATGGGTCTCATGTAAAATGAATAGGGAGACCAGAAATGCCAGCCCGTTAATAGCAGCAGCGAACATAAACGGTGCCTGTACCGAAAGTTGACCGGCAAAACCACCAATGACTGGTCCAGCAATCATACCGCCACCAAAACAGGCACCCATCATACCAAACCAATGTGTCCTGGATTCCTCAGGTGTGACATCGGCAATTGTTGAGGCTGCAACAGCTCCAGTCGCACCGGTAATACCAGCAATTAAGCGTCCCAAATACAACACCCACACTACGCTGGCTGTTGCCATTAATGCGTAGTCCAGTGTTGCACCTAAAAGTGAAAGTAACAATACAGGGCGACGACCTATGCGATCTGACCAGCGGCCGAGAAGAGGGGCAAAAATCACTTGCATCATTGCATACAGCGCCAATAAAACACCGTAGTTCTCTGCAACATTAGCCTTTCCAACAAACTCCCGTAATAACGCCGGCAAGACAGGCATAATTATGCCAATCCCCATAGCATCTAAAAAAATGATGACCAGTGCCATCATCACAGTGCGGTTCATAGTTAACGTTCTCTATCGATGATAGGGTTTGAAAAATAACTCTATCAGTGATAGATTGTCAACAGCAAAAGGAGATAGTGATGGCACGACTAAGCTTGGACGACGTAATTTCAATGGCGCTCACCCTGCTGGACAGCGAAGGGCTAGAGGGCTTGACTACGCGTAAGCTGGCGCAGTCCCTAAAAATTGAGCAACCGACTCTGTATTGGCACGTGCGCAACAAGCAGACTCTTATGAACATGCTTTCAGAGGCAATACTGGCGAAGCATCACACCCGTTCAGCACCGTTACCGACTGAGAGTTGGCAGCAGTTTCTCCAGGAAAATGCTCTGAGTTTCCGTAAAGCATTACTGGTCCATCGTGATGGAGCCCGATTGCATATAGGGACCTCTCCTACGCCCCCCCAGTTTGAACAAGCAGAGGCGCAACTACGCTGTCTATGCGATGCAGGGTTTTCGGTCGAGGAGGCTCTTTTCATTCTGCAATCTATCAGCCATTTTACGTTGGGTGCAGTATTAGAGGAGCAAGCAACAAACCAGATAGAAAATAATCATGTGATAGACGCTGCACCACCATTATTACAAGAGGCATTTAATATTCAGGCGAGAACCTCTGCTGAAATGGCCTTCCATTTCGGGCTGAAATCATTAATATTTGGATTTTCTGCACAGTTAGATGAAAAAAAGCATACACCCATTGAGGATGGTAATAAATGATGCTATCTATGTGTCAACTCTAATTTATAGTTATGGATAGTGTTTTCAAATATATACATGTATCGTCAGTATTTTATCTATTAAATATTAAACCACTTCTGGTTAATATCATGGGTGTCACCGTCCCTCGATAAAATGGCATTGAGTCTCCCACAACTAAGCCACCCATTCGGTTTAAGGTCTTAACGATGATATCTCTTGCATCCATATGGATTTCATCTACAGATTGTGCGAAAAGTTCGTGCAGTGAAAACCGAGCCAAGCTAGAACCTATTTGATACCCTCTGAAATTTTGCATTGTTGCAAATCGCCCCCAATGAGTTTCATCGCATTATTTCCAGGCTGCAACGGCACCAACAATTGTGGAGTTCATAATTGCACACCACCATTGTGGCGATTTTTCAGCTGGAATAGGGATCAATTCGTCAGGGATCCCCTGCTCTCCCTTGAACACGGGAATTTGCAAACGCAGTATGTCGTCCATATCTTCATGCGTTGCTTTCCTCAATACAAGATTCTGCATCGGGTCATCCTTATCGTTGAGCCGTAACAGCAGGTATTTTCATTAGTAGCTCAGCACAAAATGCACATAATTTGTTCAAATCAATAAGCCGCCTAGGAACACAGTATCTATTGGCCACCGCCTTCCGTTGGCGGCATCGCTTCTTGCGCTATGGCCGACTCAGGTATGCTTCTTTTCGATAAAACGCCTCTTTCATTTATACCTTTTAATTACATCATCACCAATTGACTTACCGCTCTAATTTTCCCATTCAACCGGTAGATTTTTTCTGATGCATTTTTATGCAAACAAGTAATTTTTTGCTTCTCTTGAGGTAGTTTTTCAAGTATCTCGCGGTAGGCTTGTAACTCATAACGAGTCAACAGAAGCTCTTCTTCCAGAGACCTCAACTCACTTGCTAGATCATAATTATCGCCTTTGATTGATGCTTGTAAACTGCCCAGAAGATCATCTGAAAAAATATAATGCCGATTATTTTTTGGCCCATTAGCTTTCACTGCATCCTGTTTTTTCAAGCTATATACATGGCGGTCAACCAAGCCTGATGCCTGATACACAGCCAAGTCATTGACCTCCATAGCCAATCGTATCAGCTCTTTCCTGCTTATTTTTAGACCAGTCATTTTGAGTAAAACTTGATAAAACTTGTTACTGATTTTGTAAACATTTTTATTCTGCATAAAATTTCCACAACCACAACACTTAGGATTGCTAAGTATACAGAGACAGGTGAAACTTAGACAATCTATACATATGAGAACTTTGTGATGAACAAACATTGTACAAAAACCCATTCCCAGAGAGACTCAAGCAGGCGCGTAAAAAAGCAGGTATATCCCAAAAGGAGCTTGGGGTAAGGGCCGGTATGGATGATAGTTCTGCTAGTGGTCGCATGAATCACTATGAGAGAGGTCGCCACGTTCCAGACATTGATACAATGCGAAAACTTGCCAATGTACTGGGAAAGCCGCTGAGTTATTTTTTTTGCGAAGATGATCTTAGTGCGGAATTGGTTTGTCTATTTGAGCAACTTGATGAGGATGAAAAGTTAGATCTTCTCTTTAAGCTACGTGAAAATAAACGGTGATACCGCTAAGTAAGATACCTGCTCATGTTGCGGATTGACCACCAGAAGTTTGCAACGCATTGATAGTGGTTTGTAGCTAGGAGAGGAGGTTAACTTTCATGGTTGTGCTCATGCCTTCACCACCGGGATCCCTTTGATACTGGTGGTATAGCGGGGGCTGAGTTGTTCGCGTTTCATCATCCATTCGCTGGTATCTCGGCCTCGGGATGCAAAGTAGACCTTTCCCAACCGCCCCTGGTTAATCCTATCGATCACCTGCATGAGTGCATCGCTACGGGGATCCTGCTGTTCGCTGCCGAATA
This sequence comes from Aeromonas sp. QDB31, assembly GCF_027707605.1. Classification (NCBI taxonomy): domain Bacteria; kingdom Pseudomonadati; phylum Pseudomonadota; class Gammaproteobacteria; order Aeromonadales; family Aeromonadaceae; genus Aeromonas; species Aeromonas sp. QDB31. The sequence goes on from NZ_JAPCIX010000005.1 coordinate 274,856, forward strand.
GACCCCCTTGCTGCATGCCTTTCGGGGAGAAGTCCGCCAGCATGACGCCGCCCTTCATATAGCGAACATCATCCAACCAGATCCTGCTCAGCAGCGGCTCGATCTGGGCTAGCAACTCACGGGTGTCGGCTGTGGGTATCGGCAACAGCATGGAGATCTGGTTGGCATAATGTGTTTCCCGCTCCGCAAACGGGCTCGAACGAATGAATACTGTGACATGGCGGCAGCACATGCCCTCTGTCCTGAGTTTCTCAGCTGCCCGCTCCATGTAGCCAGCGAGAGCCTCCCGCATGGGGCCGAAGGCGGTGATGCGCTCCCCAAAGGATCGGCTGCAAATTATCTGTTGCTTGGCCTGTGCCAGTTGCTCCAGCTCGGCGCAGGGGATCCCGCACAGCTCCTGCACCGTGCGCTCGACAACGACCCCGTAACGGTGCCGAAGACTCTTAGCATCAGCCGCTACCAGATCAGCCACGGTGTTGATGCCCTGAGCTGACAGCTTGGTGGTGAGTTTGCGACCAATTCCCCAGACCTCGTCTACCGGGGTGATCGCCATCAGTTTGGCGCGGCGTGTTTCATCGCGCAGATCGACCACCCCTCCGGTGGCGGGCCATTTTTTTGCGGCATAGTTGGCGAGTTTGGCTAGGGTTTTAGTGGGGCCGATACCAACACCGACCGTCAGCCCTGTCCACTGCTGTACCCGCTCCCGGATCTGGCGTCCATATGCCACTAGGTCACCCGCCCAACTCTCACTCAGCTCAGCAAAAGCTTCGTCTGTTTACCGGGACGGGTGCGAACAGCTTTGCGAGAAGGTCACTCAGCAACTCGGTGCGTGGTTCTCTCTTTTGAGCTGGTAAGGCTCATGTGGTGAGGGTTCTGGTGAGGACAACCAAAAAGTGTAAGAATAAACAGGTATGAACACGCATTTTCATACCTTTTCTTACATATCTTTAAAAAGTGTCATTTTAAGGTGAGCAACCAGAAGTGTAAGAAAAGGTGTTATGCATTGAAATATATAGTAAAAAATTCATTGCCACTCACTCAGTCACTCACTCAGCAGCGATTTTTTACATGTATTACCCTTTTGATCTACAAAAAGGCCCTGATCACTCAGGGCCTTTTTGTCTGTTTCTGACGCATTCCCCCCCACCCTCATCATGTTGTTGCGACGATCCGGCCCCTCCTCTCTTCCTCGCCCCGACTTGTCGCTATCATCGGGACGTAACACTCCTCCGAGAATAAGCATGAGTTATCCTGGTCGCCTGCTGCGCCTCATCTTGCTGGTGTTTGCTGCCCCTCTGGTCGCCGAGCCGCTACGAGTGGGAGTGAGCTTCGCCATCCCTCCCTACGTGATCACTCACGAAGATCGCGGCATCGAGCTCGATCTCCTGCGCGAGGCATTCGCCGGCAGCGATCATGTGCCCGAGTTCACCTATCTGCCTCTCGAGCGGACCTTCCGGATGCTGGAGGAAGGCAAGCTGGATGCCATCATCAACGTCAAGCCAGGCATGCTTAACAATGCCCACCTGTCACAGGCGGTGATCACCTTTCACAATCGGGTCTTTACCCTCGACAAGACGGCATTTCACACCATGAGGGATCTGCAGACGCTGCGCGTCAGCGCCTTCCAGCGGGCACGGCAGATCCTGGGAAAAGAGTTTGCCGAGCTGGTCGATCAGAACCCCCACTACGAGGAAGTGGCACGGCAGGAGGGACAGGTACAGAAGCTGCTGCTGGGACGTACGGATGCCGTGATCCTGGAGCAGCGGGTATTCTACTACTACATGACACAACTGCTCGGGCAGACAGAGGGCAGCGTACGCTACTCCTCCGATCGGGTCAGACAACATGATCTCTTTCCCCCTACCCAGTACCACTTCGCCTTTCGCCAGGCGACGACGCAGCGGTGGTTCGATCGCCAGTTGAGCAGGATGAAGGAAGATGGGCGCTATGAACGGATCTTTGCCGCCTATGGCGCGTCGTCATCGTATAGAAACATAAAAGCCAGCCCATGACGGACTGGCTTGATACTGGCCCCAGAGGAACAACAGTGTAGTGGAGCGTTACTTCATCGCGCCGCCATTTTTCAGGTCGGCTTTCTGCCGTTTGGCCTCGCGCTTCTCTTTCAGTGACATCTGCGGTTTTTTCTTGGCATCTTTGCCGTGATGCTGTTCTTTGTTGCTCATCATCAGACTCCAAAAATGTTACCAGGACAGTTGGAATGAGATTCCAGCATGTCATCCGAATCATAGATCACAGTACGCTAGCAGTGACGATCGAGGATCGCACTGGCACCAGCATACCCCCACCCTCCATCGGGATCCAGCCTCACTGGACGGCAGTGTCGCGCAGGGCGTGGACCTCGTCATCCACGTTCCGACAAACCGCAATAACCGGCTCGTATCTGAGCAACAACCGGCAAGAAAACGCACTCAAGTTGCCCTTTTGGGGTCAAGAGGACGATTACATAAGAGTCGGCTTCCGGAGTGTGTTAGGGTGAACCATCACCTGCCGCAGGAGTGCGCCATGAAAAAGCTGGAAATGAAAGATCTTACCGAGGCCGAAAAAGCCGAGATCACCCTGTTGCTGCAGAAGGCCCAGGCCAATGCCGATCACACCCTGACCAACGGGGAACGCAACAAGATCCGTGAAGAGGGACGCCTGAAAATCGCAGAGGATCGCGCCAAGGCAGCCAAGGCGGCCTCCGCACTGGCACGGGAGAAGGCCAAGGAACGAGCCAAGAATCAGGTGCTGCCTGAAACCTTCAACTGGGCGGATTCCGTCAGCAACAAGTACCGCAGCAAGCGATAATTTCCGTCTCCCATGTCCGGATGCTTGTGCTGTCACCCGGACATGAGCCTGCATACTGCCCTTTCCCATACCGGAAATTGATAGATAACCTTCTGGTATAAAACGATTTTATCAAAATAAAACGCTAACGCCTCCTCGTCGGGCCGGAATTAATACCAAGATAAAGATTGCCATGACGGAGTGAGCGTGTTCTAATCGATTTCGATGGTTCGGTAGTTCAGACCTGATTATGTTAGGCAGTCATTTTAAAGCAGTGATTTGTGCATAGAGTTGTCCCAGATGATTCTCGCCAAATAATTCTCCTTCTTTAGTGCTCCCCATACGTATTGCTGACGAAAAATCATGGATTGCTACAAACGTAGCGTTTCAACATCACTATTCAAGGAAATTATTATGTCTAACAAAATGACTGGTACCGTAAAGTTCTTCAACGCTGAGAAAGGTTTTGGCTTCATCTCCCCGGCTGACGGTGGCAAAGACGTGTTCGTACACTTCTCCGCTATCCAGTCCACCAGCTTCAAAACCCTGGACGAAGGTCAGCGCGTTGAGTTCACCATCGAGCAAGGCCAGAAAGGCCCGGCTGCTGCCAACGTAGTTGGTCTGTAATTCAAGCCAGGAAGCCTTTTCGTCAACCGGAAAGTCCTTCTGCAAGAATTGAAAAAACCCGCCTAGGCGGGTTTTTTGTTGCCTGCTTTTTACCTCTCTACCTTTCGCCTCTCTCAATCCCCTCCCAGATCCCACCTCACCGTCGTCCCACAGCCGCAAGCACCCTGTAAACACCACCGGATACAACGAGGGCGCCAACATGGCGCCCTCGTTACTGATGGATGAATGCGAGCGTCCTCACAACGGCAGGCTGATCCTCGCCTCCAGGCCCCCCTCGGGGCGATTGTGGAGGCTGAGCTCCCCGCCGTGCTGGTGCACCAGGGTGCGGGCGATGGCGAGCCCCAGCCCCACGCTGCCAGATTCGGTGTTGCGGGCCTCATCGAGGCGCACGAAGGGCTTGAACACCTCCTCCAGCTGGCCCGGGGCTATGCCGGGCCCCCGATCGCAGACCAGGATCAGCAGCTCGGATTCGGTGCGCACCAGTGACACCTCGGCACCCCCCGCGTATTTGATGGCGTTGCCGATAAGGTTTTGCAGCACCCGGCGCAAAGTATTGGCACGACAGGCATAGACCTGCTTGCCCTCAGCCAGGCAGGTGACGGGTTGCCCCATGTCGGCATAGTCGTCGCACAGGCTCTCCAGCAGGCTGACCAGGTCCAGCTCCCGGGTCGCCTCCTGCTGCCCTTCCTCCCGGGCGAAGCTCAGAGTCGCCGCCAGCATCTGCTCCATCTGTTGCAGGGTCTGCTGGAAGCGATCCTTGTCCTCGCCGTCCGCCAGAAACTCGCTGCGCAGCCGCAGGCTGGTGATGGGAGTGCGCAGGTCGTGGGAGATGGCGGCCAGCATGCGGGTCCTGTCCTGCACGAAGCGATCGAGTCGGGTGTGCATGCGGTTGAAGGCCTGGATCGACTCTCGGATCTCGGTGGGCCCCTCTTCGCGCAGGGGTTCTATGTTCTCGCCGCGCCCCAGCCTGTCCGCGTTGGCAGCCAGCTGTTTGAGGGGCAAGGTCGCTCGGCGAAACAGCCAGATCATCAGGCCGATCACCAGGCTTGCCACCAGCAGCAGGTTGAGGGTGGTCTGCCAGGACCAGCTCGCCGACTCCTTGTCCACCAGGGAGCTGAACTGCAGCCAGCCGCCGTTGGGCAACTGGATGGAGCCATAGAGCCGCATGTCCTGGGGGGGCGGCATGCCATTGCGATCCTTCATCATGCGGTTGTGGTGCTGCCAGGCCCGGCTGCGCTGGATGTCCTGCTTCAGCTCGGCGCTGATCTCCACCGACAGGGACGACGGATACCCGAGCTTGGCCCGCACCAGCTTCTCGAAACGGGGGCTGCGGTTGTCCGGTTGCAGCGGCTCGTCGGCGAGGCGCAGCAGCAGGGTCTCGCTACGGCTCGCCTTGAGGATCTCGTGATAGAGGGAGGGGGGCGAGAGGGAGAGCAACCGCACCACGGAGATGATCCGCTGCATGGCGTTGCGGCTGTTGACGTAGCCGAGCGCCTCCTCCCGGTCCGAGCGGTAGATCTGGATGCTGAGCAACTGGATCAACACCAGTCCCGCCAGTGCCACCAGCACTATCTGGCCGGTCAGCCCCTTGGGCAGCAGCCTGGCGAAGAAGCCCTTGATCATGCTGGCCTCACTCCTGAGTCACGTCTGCGGCGAACAGATAACCGCCGCCCCAGATGGTCTTGATGAGCTCGGGGTTCTTGGGATCCCGCTCCAGCTTGCGCCGCAGCCGGCTCACCAGGGTATCGATGGCACGATCGAAGGCCACAGCCTCCCGGCCGCGGGCCAGATCCAGCAACTGATCCCGGCTCAGTACTCGCTGGGGGCGCTCCAGAAAAACCTTGAGCAGATCGAATTCGGCGGTGGAGAGGCTCATCCCCACCCCCTCCTCGTCCACCAGTTCGCGGCGATTGATGTCGAGCAACCAGCGATCGAAGCGCAGATCCCGGGTCAGAGTCTCGGGCACGGGCTGGATCTCGGCCTGGGTTCGACGCATCACCGCCTTGATCCTGGCCAGCAGCTCCCTGGGATTGAACGGCTTGGCGAGGTAGTCATCGGCCCCCATCTCCAGCCCTATGATGCGATCCGTCTCCTCCCCCATGGCGGTGAGCATGATGATGGGCAGGCGGGACTTCACTCTGAGCTCGCGGCACAGGGTGAGGCCATCCTCCCCCGGCATCATCAGATCCAGCACCAGCAGATCGAACTCCCGCTCGTCCAGCAGCCGCTTCATCTCCTTGCCATCACGGGCACAGCTGACGCGCATGCCGTGTTGCTCCAGAAAGCGCTTGAGCAGATCGCGGATCTCACTGTGGTCGTCGACCACCAGAATATGAGGGCTGCCTTGGTTCATCATCGTCTCTCCCGTTATCGAGCTGGAGCGATTATACGAAAATCAACCGGGCGGGTTGTGTCAAAGTGTGCCAGAGCGCCAAGATGCCACACTCTGCTACAAAATAGTCCGGTACTGGCAAAGTTCAGACACTTCCACGGTGTTTACTGGGTACCAAGGCGAAACAGCCTGTACCCGTACCAATTAGACAGGAGTGACCCATGAAAAACCTGACCAAGACCCTGCTGACCGCCACCCTGATCCTCGGCCTGCCGCTCGGCGCCTATGCCGCCAGCGAAGCCGTCTCCACCGCCCAGCCGACCCAGGCCATGGCGGCCGGTTGCCCCATGGACGGCTCCGGCATGATGGGCGGCAAGCACCACGGCGGCCGCCACGACAAGATGGCCCGCATGCAGAACATGACCCCGGAGCAGATCCAGGCCCACCTGCAACAGCGCTATGACAAGATTGAAGACCCGGCCAAGAAGGCCGAATTCGTGAAGAACCTTGGCTTGCGTGCCGACGGCATGACCAAGCATGCCGAAGCGATGAAACAGTTCGCCGAGGCGCACCAGTAAACGCTTCTAGACCCGCAACAGGGTGGCCTCGGCCACCCTTTTTTGTCTCTCCCGCTCGGCCTGCCACCCTCTGCGATTCGCCCCTGGCATCCGTTATTTCCCTTATCATCTGCTCCGGGTTATGTGAGCGATAACAAACGTTTTATGTTCGAAATGGCTAATAATGGCGACTCAAACAACAGGATCGGGCAAGGCCCCGACAACAGTGGACAGGAGTCGTTATGGGATGGAATCTGGGCACAATCAAGGGGCGTTATACCGCCGTCTTCCTGGGGTTCATGGCGCTGGTGTGCGCCCTGACGGTGATCGGCATCCAGTTCTGGATCAAGCCGGCGCTGCAGAAGGCCGGTGAGCAGAATGTGGCGATGCGGGTCAGCGAGATAGCCACCGACATCCGCGATCAGCTCAACGGGGTGCAGAGCCAGTCCCGCAGCATCACCCAGCTGGTGGCACAGCTGCCGAGCGAGCAGATAGACACCCTGCTGCCTGCCCTCATCGATCAATACGGCAACGCCATGGTCTTCGGCGGCGGCATCTGGCCCCTGCCGGACAAGCGGGAGGCGGGCCGCGCCAAGTTCAGCACCTTCTATCACAGGGACGCGGCCAACGCGCTCATCCCCAATACCTACTGGAACTCGGTCGAGGCGCCGAACTACTTCGAGCAACCCTGGCACAAGGCGGGGCAGCAGGCTCCTCGCGGCATGTGCGTCTGGGCCGCAGCCTACAAGGATGGCGCCAGTCAGCAGCCGAGGACCAACTGCGCCATGGGGATCTACAAGGACGGCGCCCTGTACGGGGTATCGACCATAGACGTGACCCTGGGGTTCTTCAACGATCTGGTGGCCAGGAAGGAGCAGGAGATCGGTGGCCAGGTGATGATCGTCGAGGCTGACGGCAAGATCCTGAGCAAGAACGCCCGCCTCGGCGGCGATGTGGTGCTCGGCAACCTCTCCGCCCACGCCGACTACCCCTTCGCCGGGGCCATCGCCGGCCTGCTCGGCCAGGACGCGAGCAAGGGGCTGCTGCGCACCACCTTCCAGGATCAGGGGCAGGAGCAGACCTTGCTGATGCAGGCCATTGAAGGCACCCCCTGGCTGCTCGCCACCGCACTGCCGACCAGCACCCTGACCCAGGACAGCCGGGACGTGCTCGCCACCCTGGCCAGTATCCAGCTGCCTCTGGTGGGGCTGCTGTTCGTGCTCATGGTGCTGGCCATCAGCCAGCTCGGCAGCCGGCTGCAGACCCTCAAGCTCAACATCGATGCCCTCAGTGCCGGCGATGCCGACCTGACCGCCCGCATACAGGTGAAGGGCCATGACGAGCTGGACAACATCGCCCTGTCGGTAAACCGTTTCATCGCCTACCTGCAGCAGATGATGGTGCAGGTGACCGATGCCACCGACCTCATCACCCGTGAGCTGGCGCAGCTCGATCAGCAGACCGGTCAGGCCAGACGGATCCTGGGGGAACACGCCAGCGAGACGGATCAGGTGGTCACCGCCCTCACCGAGCTCAGTTCCACCGCCGACAGCGTGGCCCAGCACGCCAGCGACTCGGCGAGCTTAACCGAGGCTGCCAATGGCCAGGCTGCCAATTCACGCAAGGTGGTGGGATCGGCGTCCGCCAGCGTGGTGGCCCTGATCGACGAGGTGGACCTCGCCGCCGCCAAGGTGCTGGAGATGCAGGAGGATGCCAAACAGATTGGCAGCGTACTCGGAGTGATCGGCGGCATCGCCGCCCAGACCAACCTGCTGGCGCTCAATGCCGCCATCGAGGCGGCGCGGGCCGGGGAGCAGGGACGTGGCTTCGCCGTGGTGGCCGACGAGGTGCGCGCCTTGGCGGCCCGTACCCAGAACAGCACCGCCGAGGTGGGCAGCATGCTGTCGCGCCTCACCCAGGGGGTGGCCGAGGCCGTGGTCGCCATGGAGCAGACCAAGCGCAGTTGCCAGGCCGCAGCCGACACCACGGGTCAGGTCACCGGCGGGCTCGACAGCATGGCCGACTCCGTGGTGCAGATCCACGATCTCAGCAGCCAGATAGCCACCGCCGCCGAAGAGCAGAGCCGGGTGACCGAGGAGATCAACCGCAACATGGTGAGCATTCGCGACATGCTGAGCCTGCTGGTGCAAAACGGCAGCCAGACCGAGCAGAGCGCCGCCACCCTGCTCGGCTCCAACCGTCAGTTGCTGGCCCTGGTGCGCCGCTTCAAGGTGTGATGGTGAACGCCAGCCAGCAAAAAGGGGCCCGCGGGCCCCTTTCTCATTCACTTCGCCGTGACTCAGGCCTTGTTGGCCAGGTTCAGGGTCTTGACGGTCTCGCCTTCGAACTTGATGACCACGTCTTTCTGGGCCACTTCGGAATCCTTCAGCAGGGACTTGGTGGTCTCGGCCAGCAGCGGGGAAGCCTTGTTCAGGGCGCCCAGATCATAGGTCCACACTTCCAGACCGGCGTCGGTCTTGGTGCTGGCCGGGGCGCCCAGCTTGTCCTTGATGGCCTGCTTGTTGGAGCCTCCTTCCTTGATATCCAGAGCCTTTTTGATCGCTTCGTTGGAGGCGCTGTCCATGGCAGTACCGGCCATCTCTTTGGCGGTGCTGGTGACGCTGCTGGTCACGGAGTCGGTCAGGGAGTCCATCAGGCCGGCCTGGGCAACCAGAGGCAGGGCGGTCAGGGCAATCAGGAGGCACTTTTTCATTAAGATACATCTCACAGGAATGAAAGAGCGCGCATCAGACCAGTGAGCTTGACTGGAGTCAAGGTGATCCCAAGGTCAAGCCTCATTCGGGGGGCAAGGGGCAATCCCCTTGGGTGAAGATGGTGGTCGGGAACGGATATCGGGCTGGCCTAGCCGCAGAGCTGATCCTTGCCCGCCAGCTTGGCTCGATAGAGCGCCCTGTCCACCCTCGCCATCAGCTGATTCAGGGGCTCATCCGGCATGGACTCCACCAGGCCGAAGCTCAGGGTGATGGGCTCCACCCCCTTGACCCTGGCGTAGCCCAATCGCTGTCGCAACTTTTCGGCAACCACCTGGGCCTCCGGCAGACGGGTATTGGGCAGCACCAGCATGAACTCGTCTCCGCCCCAACGGGCCAGCAGATCGATCTCGCGGATGGAGCCTCGCGTCAGACGCACTATGTCGATTAGGGTCTGATCCCCCACCCCGTGGCCATGGCGATCGTTGATCTGCTTGAAGTCATCCACGTCCATGGCGATCACGGCGAAGGGCTCCTTGAAACGCCGGGCACGCTCATATTCCAGCCGGACGGCCTGCTCCAGCCGATAGCGGCTGGCGGCGCCGGTCAGGGAGTCCGTCTCCGCCAGGCGACGGTTCTCCTCAACCTGGTGCTGCAGCGCAAGATTGAGCCGCTCCAGCTCGGCGGTGCGCTCCGCCACCTGCTGCTCCAGGGAGCGATTGTGCAGCTCCAGCCGGGCATAGAGCTCACGCTGGGCATGGATATCCCGATGCGCCCCTATCATCCTGGCCACGGATCCATCCGGATTGCGCGCTATGATGCGGCCACGATCCTCTATCCAGATGAAGTCCCCGTTGCGGCAGCGGCAGCGGTACTCGACCCGGTAGTCAGGGGCCACCCCGCTCAGATAGGCGTCGAAACAGGCCATCACCCGCGCCAGATCGTCCGGATGGATCACGTTCTCCCAGGTGAACACCGTATTGTTGAGAGAGTGCGGCTCATAGCCCAGCATCTGATACCAGCCCGGGTTGCGATAGACGAAACCGGTGTTGGCATTCCAGTCCCAGACCCCGTCGCTGATGACCTCCAGAATGCCGCGTACGGCGGCGTCATTGAGATCCGAAATCCTGATCGTGTCATTGTCCTGCAGCATGGGAACCATCCTTGTTCTGCTACCCCGCGTCACTGCGCGGTGACTCACATCCGATTGTTGAACATCACTGAAACATGCGCCTGGCCTGCCGGGAGTCGCCGATGGCGGTGGACGGCTTTCACACCCTGTCATGACAAGGTTATCGGCCACTCCCGAGCTCCCCTGAATAACAGTAGCAGCCGGGCTCTTCGCAGGTCTTGAGCGCCGTCAAGCCGACCCTCTTTTGTTTGTTCGCCGCATGCACCAAAGCGGTGCGCACCCTTGGCGCAGCCCTGCCAAAATTGGGCGTCTCTCGTCCCACCTCCGGACACAAAATGAATAAGACATTGAATAAATGGGAGAAAAATATTGGCCCAACATTTGCCTTTTGTCTAAGTGAGCCACCAAGGATTGGGGATATTGCATGAAATTAATCACCGCCATCATCAAGCCATTCAAACTCGATGACGTTCGCGAAGCCATGGCCAATCTCGGCGTCGAGGGGCTGACGGTCTCGGAGGTCAAGGGGTTTGGCCGCCAGAAGGGGCACACCGAACTCTATCGGGGTGCCGAATACCAGGTGGATTTCCTGCCCAAGGTAAAGCTGGAGATCGCCACCCTGGCCGACAACGTCGAGCAGATCATCGACGCCATCAGCAAGGCCGCCCACACCGGCAAGATAGGTGACGGCAAGATCTTCGTCTACGACCTGCAGGCAGCCGTGCGGATCCGCACCGGCGAGACCGACGCAGACGCCCTTTGATACGACTGGAACCGAGGAATACGACATGGAAGAGTTGATCACATCCGTCAGCGAGCTGCGTTATGCGCTCGATACCTTCTACCTGCTGATCTCCGGCGTGCTGGTCATGTGGATGGCCGCCGGGTTCGCCATGCTGGAGGCGGGCCTGGTCCGCGCCAAGAACACCACCGAGATCCTGACCAAGAACATCCTGCTCTATGCCATCGCCTGCGTCATGTACCTGCTGGTTGGCTACAACATCATGTACGTGGACAACGGCGCAGGCGGCTGGCTGCCGAGCTTTGGCAGCCTGATGGGCAGCCAGGCGGACGACGCGGGCCACTCCCTGCACGCCGACTTCTTCTTCCAGGTGGTGTTCGTCGCCACCGCCACCTCCATCATCTCGGGGGCGGTGGCCGAGCGGATGAAGCTCTGGTCCTTCCTGCTGTTCTGCGTGGTGATGACCGGCTTCATCTACCCCGTCGAGGGCTACTGGAGCTGGGGCGGCGGCTTCCTGAAAGAGGCGGGCTTCTCCGACTTCGCGGGCTCCGGCATCGTCCACCTGGCGGGTGCCGCCGCCGCCCTGGCCGCCGTGCTGCTGCTCGGCCCCCGTCGCGGCAAATATGGCAAGCAAGGAGAGATCCATCCCATCCCCGGCTCCAACCTGCCGCTCGCGACCCTGGGCACCCTGATCCTCTGGATGGGCTGGTTCGGCTTCAACGGTGGCTCCCAGCTGGCGCTCTCCAGCGCCGCTGACGCCACCGCCATCGGCACCGTGTTCGTCAACACCAACGCCGCCGCGGCCGCCGGTGTGGTCGGCGCCCTGCTGGTCAGCAAGCTCACCTGGGGCAAGGCGGACCTTACCATGATCCTCAACGGCGCCCTCGGCGGTCTGGTCGCCATCACCGCCGACCCGGCCTCCCCCAGCCCGCTGTTTGCCAGCCTGATCGGCGCCCTGGCCGGGGCCCTGGTGGTCTACGCCATCGTCGCCTTCGATCGCCTGAAGATCGATGATCCGGTCGGTGCCATCTCGGTACACGGGGTGTGCGGCCTGTTCGGCCTGATGGTGGTGCCCTTCTCCAACGCGAGCGCCACCTTCGGCGCCCAGTTGCTCGGTGCCGCCACCATCTTCGGATGGGTCTTTGCCGTCTCCCTCCTGGTCTGGAGCCTGCTCAAGGCCACCATGGGTCTGCGGGTCAGCGAAGAGGAAGAGCTGATGGGCGTGGACATGCACGAGTGCGGTGTCGATGCCTACCCCGAGTTCGTCAGCATCAAATCCAGCATCTAAGCACGCCATCTGCTTGCGGGGCCCGGGGGACACCTCGGGCCCCGTTTTTTTGGCGCCCTCAGCGCCCCTTGAAGGCGGGATGGTGAGCCTGGCGGTAGTGACTCGGGGCCAGCCCATGCTGGCGCTTGAAGGCGGTGGAGAAGTGGTACTCGTTCTTGAAGCCGCACTGCTCGGCCAACTGCTTCACCGAGTCGGCCCGGCTGGCCAGCAAGAGCGCCGCCCGCTGCAGCCGCAACCGTTGCAGCAGCGCCATGGGCGCTAGCGCGAAGTGCTGCTGACAGAGCCGATGGAGCTGACGCTCGGAGAGGTGCAGGGCGCCGGCCATGCGGGCTATGTCCCACGACTCGGTCAGCGCCTCTTTGAGCAGCAATTCGAGGCGCAGCGCCAGCCGCTCACCACGCCATTGCCCCTCCCCCTTTTGCAGCAGGCGGCGCAGATAAAAGCCGAGCTGCTCCACCAGCAGGGCGCTGAGCAGCGGGTCCTGATGGCGTTCCTGCTCCGCATAGAGGTTCTCGATGGTGCGAAGCAGTGTCCCCTGCTGGGAGGTGCAACCGAGCCGAGGGCGGCTGGCAAAGGCATCCCAGGGGGAATCCTTGTGCAGCAGCAGCCATACCAGCTCCCACTCACCCGTCTCACTCAACGGCTGATCCAACGGCTCGTTCACCTGCTCACTCAACTGCTCACTAAGCTGCTCACTAAGCTGATAGCAGAGCGGCTCTCCGGCCGGGATCAGCGCCCACTCGCCGGTCTGCAGCCGTTCGCGGCGATCCCCCACCTGCACCTCCCCCTCGCCGCCCAGAGTCAGCAGAAAACAGTGCACATCGGCAAAGCGGCGGGAAATGCGATAACGGGTCTTGAGACGGGAATAGCCCGCCAGCCACACCTGCTCCTGTGCGAGGGCCGGCAGCAGGCTGTCACAGCAGATCTGCTCGCGGCAGTCGGGGGAGACGTCAATGACTTCAAGATTGGCAGTTTCAGACATCATCAGGACGGGCTCAGCCATGTCGAAGGGACAGGCCCCAGCATAGCATCAAGGGCATCAAGTCACAGGAGACAAGCCATGCATATCCATCACGTCGCCATCTGGGCGCAGGATCTGGAGGCACTCAAGGCATTCTACTGCACCCTGTTTGGCGGGCAGGCCAATGAGCGCTACCACAATCCGAGCAAGCAGTTCAGCTCCTACTTCGTGCGTTTCGAAGGGGGCGCCAGCCTGGAGCTGATGCATACCCCCACCCTGTTTCCGGCTTATCCCAGTCTGCCGCACCCACTGCAGGGGCTGGCCCATCTCGCCTTCTCCCTCGGCAGCGTGGAGGCGGTGGACAAGATGACCGCCCGCCTCAAGCTACTCAAGGGCGCCGAGGTCAAACACCTGGACGGCCCCCGCTGGACCGGCGACGGCTATTACGAAAGCACCTTCCTCGACCCGGAAGGCAACCGGTTGGAGCTGACCATCTAATGGCTAAATGATCCCCTCATCCTGCCCTCTCCCAACGGGAGAGGGGATAAAGCGGCACCGAAATATGATCGCCAGCCACGAAAATTAAATTAACGAAGCGTAAGCGGAGGTGGTAAAGGCGAACTTTACCCCCTTCTCCCCTTGCGGGAGAAGGGTTGGGGATGAGGGGTTGGAAAAAGAGATCACATGGAAAACATTGGGCTTCGCTACGCTCAGCCACAACCTACACAATCGGTAGGTTGATACTGAGCCTGAGAAGCCCAACATACGAAATTTTTAAAATATAAAAAGTTGTTATACGAGGTAGAGTGCAAAGCTCAATATATATAGCCAATATTTTATTGTGTTTGCTCTCACCACAATTTACTATGACTTCGCTTACTTATTTAGGAAGTAAGGTGTATCACAAGCTGTCAAGTAGAACGCGCACCAGTACACTGGCTAGCAGACGACTTGCATGGCCGCAGATGGTTAGTAGACTCACGTCGAACACTCCTGCGATGATGGTATCATATATCATATCTGACATTCGTGGCCGACATCATATCGATGTTGTGAATGCGTATTTAAGTACGTTTGTTAAGCCCGGATCGGGAATCGGATGGCCACAGTCCTTTACCTTTCCGGGTTTTGCAATTTAAGGCTTACATGATGAACTCAGAAAATAAATGGTTTCGGAGTCGTGGCTACTTACATTTTGATTCTCCAGTAAAATTACGGAAAGCATGTCAAATAGTAAAATCTCCTCTTAATGTCGCCCAGCATGCTTTCTTCCCGCTAATCAAGTACGATATACAAAGTCTTAAAATATCAATAGACAAGGATGGCAATGTTCTAAAAAAAATTAAAACAAGACCAATCTCATACGCATCACATATCGACTCTCACATTTATTCTTACTATGCAGAGTTATTATCTGATTTATATGAAAAAGCTCTCGATAAATCGCAACTGCAAGACTCCGTACTTGCTTTTAGAGCTCTTGGAAAAAGTAATATTGATTTTGCTAACATAGCCTTTGAAAAAATAAAGGCCCATAACGATTGCACTGCAATCGCTATGGATATCTCTGGCTTTTTTGATAATTTAGACCATGAGATACTCAAATCAATGTGGTGCAAACTACTCCAAAAAAATTCATTACCCAATGACCATTTTAATATATATAGGTCTCTAACTAAATCTTCTGTGGTCAATAGAGACCTATTGTATACAGCACTTAAAATATCGAAAAACAACCCCAAAACTGCAGGATTAAGGCTTTGCGATATAAACACCTTCAGAGAGAAAGTGCGAGGCCTTGAGTTAATAAAAACCAACTCGACTGGGAGAGGCATACCACAAGGAACATCTATAAGCGCCCTTCTTTCTAATATATATATGCTAGATTTTGACAAGAAAATAAAAGACATAGTTAAATCTATTTCAGGAGAATACTATCGCTACTGTGACGATATGCTTTTTATCATCGATAGTGATAATACTAGCGAGTTAATGTCTCTAGTGACACAAAGTATCTCCGAGCTAAAAATAGAAATAAATGATAAAAAAACAGAAATTAGAACTTTCCATACATACCGCGGAGTTCAAAAATGCGACAAGCCACTACAGTACTTAGGCTTTATTTATGATGGCGAAAGAAAATTAATTAGATCAGCAGCCCTAGCTAGGGAAGGTGCGAACAAGTCCCTGATATGAGATCATGTTTGTCATCTGGAGCCATGAAAAAGGGTTCATCATGAG